>CAUPUB010000006.1:0-39229 GCA_963514535.1 uncultured Fretibacterium sp. | reverse complement strand
GTTCAGCTCCCTCGCCAGGGGCTTGATGCATAGCAGGAGCCAGGGACAGAACCAACGCCTCGACAAGCAAGGGACGGACAATTCTGGACAGACTCCATCTTTCCGAGAGCAACTACTAGGGGAAACGGAGTTACGAGGTGCTGACATGTTTTGTCTGGAGCACGATCTGGTTGCAGGGACGGAGTTCTGCGACGGTAACGTGAATCCGGGTTAGGAGCAACTGGAACAGGCGCAAGGGGTTCTGTCGCATCTGCCTGGGGGCATCGTTCCGATAGCGTGGGCTATCGGATGCATTTGTTGCGCTATCTTGTGGAGGGTCGGGACGCTCGTTTCGGAAAGGTCCCCAACCCGCAGGCAAAAAAAGTGCACCCGGCAGGGACTGTTTGTAAAAACAGTGTTAAGCTTAAGTCGCCCGACCCAAAGCCATCACCTGCGAGGTGCAAAGAGAATTATGCCATACAGACTCCCGAAAATCGAGGTCAAAACGACGGACAAGATGCAGGACATCACCCCCTTTGCCGGGCTTCTCCCCGTCGTCGAACTTTGGAACAGACTTCATCTTCCTGAAATCATCGATACTTCCATAGGAATCCGAAAGCAGAAGGGGTACAGGGATTCCGAGCACATCCTGTCGATGGTCCTGTTGGACCTCAGCGGCGGCAGCGCCGTGGAGCACCTGAAGTTTCTGAAGGAGCAGCTTGGGACGAAGAGCTGTCCTTTGCCGTTCCCCTCTCCGACGGCAGCTCGGGATTACGCCTGCCGCTTTCATAACGAATCGGAGGACAAAAACCGAGGCCATGGACACTCTTTCGTCCCTGAGTCAAACGCGGCACTGAAAGGATTTGAGGAGGTACACCGTCATTTTCTGCACTGCGCGTTCAAGGCGTCCCCACAGGAGGAGCTGACGTTGGATCAGGACGCAACGTTCATCGAGACGGAGACATCGGGAGCGTTGTACAACTACAAGGGGAAGCGGAGTTACGAGGCGCTGAACGTGTATTGTCCGGAGTACGAACTGCTTGTGGAAACGGAGTTCCGCGATGGCAATGTGAATCCGGGTCAGGGACAGCTGGAGCAGCTGCAAGGGGTTCTGTCGCACCTGCCCGAGGGAGTGAAGAAGGTGAGGTATCGCTCCGACAGCGCGGGATACCAGACGCGTCTGCTGCGCTATCTTGCGGAAGGTCGGGACGCTCGTTTCGGAGTGGTGGAGTTTGCGATATCGTGTCCGGTCTGTGCGGAGTTCCGTAAAGCGGTACAGGAGGTTCGCGAAGAGGATTGGCATGCCCTGGATAAGGGACAGGAGTGGGCCGAGGTCGTGTATTCGCCACAATCTCTGAGCACCAGCAAGAAGGGGCCGACGTATCGATTTCTGGCGATTCGGGAGCCGTTCGAGCTGGATCGGGCGGAGAGGAAAAAGCTCGGTTTGCCCCCGGATATCCTGCCTCCTCGGCAGCTGGTGTTTCCCGAGATGATTGACAGTAAGGAGGGATTGACGGGGAACTGGCTGCTGGGAGCGTACCGGCGACTGGAGAAGTTGTCCTTTTCGCTGGAATGAGTTGAGAGGGAGCCTTGCCGATAGCCAGGAGTCGGGTGTGAGGGCAGCTCACGCTGATGGGGCTATTGCGGGAACAGGAGAACGCTCCTTTTTTGACTGCAGAGGAGGGCCGGAAGGGCTAATTTTTTAAAAACTTCCCCTGCCGGATTCCTCAACTTGCCCTTCAATTATCTTGCCTGTGGTTTTGGGAAGGTGTTCGGCTCTTGAAATATTTGCCTAATGGGCTTATACTACTGACTGGTGGATAAGGTATGGTTATAGGATGATAGTGTCTTGTTTTGCAGAAAAATGTGCTTAAAGTCAGTAGCCCCGTTCAAGAGTAACTCGAAGGACTGTTGATTGTTCGATGAGAGTATGACGAGAGAGAAGACAGATTTAGCTTTTTCTCTACAGAAGCATTAACAAGTTAAAAAATATTAAGACAAAAAAGGAGGTGATTTTTCATGCAAGTAGGCTCTCTTTCTTCAACGAATGATGTTTTTAGGCGTGATAGTATGGATAGCCGATCTGAACAGCTAGGCTCCCCAAGCAAAATGTCCACTAGTCGGTTAGGGGCAGAGCAAGAAGAGAAGCAAACGATTTCAACTACACGGACACAAGGAAAGGTGGAAAAAACTGAAGAGCAACAGAGTGATTCTTCTGGATGCAAAGCCCCGAAAAGGCGAGGAGAAATTTGCATCAGGCGCGTGAAGGATATACGAGATCCATCAGATCCAGAAAACAAAGCAAAGTGGAAAACAGTAGAGCTCCCTGCTATTCATATTCCAATGCCGGAATTTGGGCTTGGAGGGGGATTTGAAGGTGTTTTTTAAGTGTATGTGAAGTTGCAGGTGGAAATATAAGGGGCAGATTGTCGAGATTAGCGATGATCTGCTCCTTGTTTATACTGAGAAGGCTTGAAAATACCTTAACCTTAACTTAAATGATAGAGGGCAAGGTGAACTTATGGGGACATATCTACTGCGATATAAATTTAGAGTGTCTGTTATAGTTTTTTGTCTCTTTATTACAGGAGGAATTAGCTATTTTATACCTGTCCTATCGCAGAGGGTTATGGATGATGGTTTTTTGAAAAATGATCATCATCTTGTTTTGTTGTTGGCTTTTTATCTTTTTACGCTACAAATGTTCAATAACTCATTGGCGTATTTGAAAGATTATATGCGTATCCGACTCAATAATCAACTTACTCTTGATTTTTATTCAGATTTATATCGTAAGATCCAGAGTGCTGCAGGAAGAGAGCTTGAGAGAAAAAACCGCTCTCAGACCGTGACAGAACTTTCTACGGATATAGACAATATCCTCATGATTACTGATGAAAGCTTTTTTGCCGTTTTGTCTCAGCTTTTTCTGGTCGTGGGAGGGATATTGGGCTTATTTTCTATAGATACTGGGCTTGCATGGATTGTAACAGCGTTTATTCCTATAAAATGCAGTATTGTTATTTTGATGGTAAAACGCAAAAGTTTTTATATGGGGCAGTTTATCCATGCTAATAGCGATTTTGTCCGTTGTTTAGATGAAATTCTTCACGGTTTTAAGGATATTCGTGTTTACAATAAGGAGGCTTTTTTTAGAGAACTTTACGCGAAAAAAAAACAAGAAGCTGTAAACCTTCAAAGAAGATTTTTGCTCCTGGATAGTGGCAATCATATCCTTGACTCTAGTTTTGATAAGCTTATGGTATTCGCTATTTATATTTCAGGAGCCATATTATTAAGGCAAAATATCTTATCTCTTGGAAGCCTTTTTGCTTTTTTTACCTATAGCACACTAGTAACAAACCCTATATCGGCCATATTAAATCTCATCTATATTTTAGGTAGCATCAAACCTTCTTTGGATCGGTATAGGGAGTTTATGGCTCAAGAAGAGGAATCAAAGGAAGGAGTTTCAGGTGGAACCCAAATACCTGACCCCCAGACAGAATTTGAACGAGGTGGGTTGCATTTTCAAAATATAACTTTTGGCTATGAAAATAATACGGTCATTAATAATTTTACTTTCACAATTCAGCCAAAAGAAAAAGTGGCTATCGTAGGAGATAACGGAACGGGAAAAAGCACGCTGCTGGATCTCATGTTGAGGATTAAAACTCCTTGTAGTGGAACTATTCTCTTACATAAAACAGAAATCAACCTATATAAAACTGATAGATATAGAGAACTTTTTGCTCCCGTGTTTCAAAAATCCTTTTTATTTGACTCATCAGTCGAAGAAAATATTAGCTTATTTGATAAAGAACTCTGTAAATCGGAGACAGCCGAAACGTTGCATCTTTTTTTGGGAGAAGAATTATCCTGGAAACGTCAAGTTGGTTTTGGTGGAGTTAATGTTTCCGGTGGAGAAAAACAGAAAATTCTTATAGCAAGGAGTATTTTATCCAATCGTCCAATCATAGTTTGGGATGAGTCTAATGCTCATTTAGACAAACAATCGGAAAATATGCTGGAACAGTTTTTGCATACAACACTAAAAGATAAAACAGTAATCGTAGTTACGCACAAGCAAAGCATGTTAAATAAAGTGGATAAGGTAATATTCCTTAAAAGTGGATTTATTCATGCAATAGGGGATCATTCTTCATTATATGCTGAAAATATTGAATACAGAGTATTTGTTGATTCAATTGAATCACATTTTTTAAAGCAGAAGGATAACTGAAATGTCTCAAAGCTCGAAGAAGCAGAAGGTGGCTAAATTTCGTTTGGCCATTATAGATGATGGGGTTAACAAAAATAATTTAGGTATTGCTTTAGATTTAGAGAATGACTTAGAGGTCGTGGATGGGAGTGTGCGTGAACGTTCTTCGTATGATACTTATGCCCATAGTCACGGTACGACTTGTATTGGTATTATCAGTTCTTATTTCACTTCTTTTCCATGTACTGTTTCTAGTATTAAAATACTTTCAAAACATCATCGTGGAAGCGTTGATGATATGCTTATTGCATTGAATTGGTGTCGAGAACATGGGATTAAAGTTATCAATATGAGTATTGGCACACGAGATTTTACAGCGAGAAACCGTTTGAAAACAGTTGTGAATGAAATGGCTGCGGAAGGTATTGTTATTGTTGCGGCTGAAGACAATAACGGTTATTTCACTTATCCTGCTGCATTTACAAATGTTATTGGTGTTAAAGCACTTCAAAACATGCTAAATGATGGAATTCTGCTCAATGGGAATGTAGGGATAGATGGGATTGATTTTCTGGCCAAAGCCGAGCACGACGTTTGGCTTGCTGGAGAAAAGATCAAAACTAGTTTATCCAACAGCTTTGCTACTCCATATGTAACTGTCCAAGTGCTTCAATTGCTTGATAGAGATGTCTCACTCGACGTTCAAAATATAAAAAATCTTCTTCGTACTAGAATGACCGATCAAATCGTTTGTCAACCTAATTTTTTTGACTGGAGCAACGAATATTTCCTGTGTAATTTTTCCTCTCTTTTAATGAGTGAAGCTCTTCATTCCAGGAATATCGTTACATATACGCAGATTAATCAAGATGAAATACTATTAACTCACTTCTATCCCTCTGAGTTTACAAAAAACTCAACATTGGTTATTACTTGTGATCGCCTAGGGGTTGATAAAGACTTGGATGTGCTGTCCCCTTATTTCTCCATCTACAAAAATGTTATATTGCTAGACATCAAGCGAAATAATATAAAATTCTTATCTGGGTTACTTTCATCGAAGAGAAATAGAGAAGAGGATGGCAAAGACTCGTTCCAGATTGGAATAGATAGCTTTAATTTTTGTGCTCTTGAGTGCAATCAAAGCCGAAATAATAAAAGTGTGGAAGTTCCTGTGGTTGCTCTTCATTCTTGCCATCTTGATGGACTTGTTAGAATTATGCTAGAAATAAAAGATTACTTCTTCACGGATGGTTTTAATTGTCTTTGTCTACTTGACAGTGCGTTAGGGTATTTATGTGATTTTTTGGTTTATAATCAACGCACAGCACTTGAGAATGTTCTGCTTAATCATTTATCTACAATTTATATGGCAGATCTTATACTTATTGGATCGCATTCTTACCTCAACGAACCATCTGTTGTTAGTACTGATGAAACTGGCGTGGATTTGTTTTTTCATTTGGGAAAAGGTAGTTGTTCTATGAAGTTTTTAGAGACAAAAGTAGAGTTTCTTGATTTGGGAAATCTGCTTGAGCACGCAAGGAGCTATGTGGAACACGTCTCATGTAAAATTATTCAAGCTTTCGGTTAAAGAGCTTCTTGGCTATGATTACTCCGATTTGTAATGTAAAACGATCTATTCATTATCAATGTTTCTTTCGTAAATGCTTTGTAATACACATAAAAACTTAGTTTTAAGTTGTTTCAATGTTTTATTTGACTAGGCTGTTCCCGAATGCAGGTGATGCCTCTTGAGCAGACCAAGACGAGTGCCCTTATCCTTAACGGCCTTGTTTTGTTGTGTCGTATTCCTGTGTGCCGCGTACTTTGCCGGCTACAGGGTCAACCTCTCCGGGTCTCTGCCCCACCGGATCTACAAAATCGCAGTCCTCCCCGAGAGGAAGGTCCTTTCCCTGGGAGAGCTCATCGTTCTGGACTACAAGGAGATCGACAATTCGGTCATTTCGGAGGGGGTCGCGCGCCACTACCTGACGGCTCACCCTATGGTGAAGCAAATCGGAGCCCTGCCCGGAGAGACCGTATTACTGCGCGATGGACACTTTTGGGTGGACGGTACGGACAGGGGCGCCCTGGTGGTCCTGAGCGCGGATTCCCTGGGAAGAACCCTGGGGGCCTTTCCGACGCCGTACACTCTGAAATCCGGAGAAGTCTGGCTCGTGTCGCACCCTGAGAAGGGTTTCGACAGCCGTTACTTCGGGCCGGTGAGGAGGATGGACATAACTCATACGGCTACAGCCATCTTTTGAAAAGGGCAACAACGCTTTCAAGATGGTTTTCCGAACGTTGCCTTTCAAAGGCCTGTGCGCTGCTCCTCCGCTGGTTTTCGGCCCGTCCTTGCGACAAAAAGCCTTGCGGAGGGATTCCGCAAGGCTTTTTGCGTGGGAATATGGATTTCGGGAAAATCGCGTTTTTTCAGGGTTCGAGACTGGCGGGTCTACATGTAGGGTTCCGGAAAGACGATATCCTTCCTGACGAAGATATTGAAGCGCTTTCCCGGTCGGATTCGTATCGTGGGCTGGATGTCCGAGGCCTTCTGAGTCAACTTCGCCGCCATGTCCAGTATCGCTTTGGAGGCCTGTTCGGAGGCGATGTCGCCGGGACTCTTCCTTTCGGCGCCGTACCCGGTCCCGCTCCCCTTCTCGTCGTGGACGAGCTCCGCCCCAGCCACGAACAGGGAGGACAGGAGCGCCATGCCGACGAGCCGGCCCCAATGCTCGTCGACACGACCGGACAGTCCCGCATACCCCGCCTGGTCGACCCCGGGGCTGCCCGCGATGTTCAACGTCGTCCCATCGGGAAAGACCAGGCGGTTCCAGACCACCAGGACGCGGCGCTGTCCGAAGGTCACCTGCGAATCGTAGACCCCCAGGATTCGGGTCCCTTTGGGAATCAGGACGTTTTTCCCCCTCGCCGTATCCCAGACGTTCTCGGAGACCTGCCCGACGATCTGTCCGGGAAGGTCGGAGTCGATGCCGGTCACCAGGATGCCGGGGATAACCGTCCCGGCCTTCAGCTCCCAATAGAACCTCTGGGGCTCGGGCAGGAACTCCGAGTACCCCTGTGCCGTCATCGAGGCTCCGCCCTTTTCCCCTCTCAGGAAAACCCCCTTCTGCGCCTGGCGGTTGGGGTCCGGGTCCGATTGCCGAAGCCCTGCAGCCATCGCGGCCAGCTCCGCCGCAGTCAAAGTTTCGCCCGATTGGCCGCCGCCCTCGAGCCTCTCCGCACCGCCCCGTTCCTCGGCCAAAGGGAAACCCTCCACCCTGGGGATCGCCGTCAGGGCCGCCATCTTTATCTCCCACATCCGTTCCGCCGCCTGCCTGTCCCTGGGATCGGAGTAATATTTCCTTCGATACGGAGGTCGGGGGGCCGGAGGAACCGGCGCCTCCGGCTCCTCTCGAGGCTCCACGGATGGTGGGGCCTCATGGGTAATCCGACGGGCCGACCGCTGCATCTCCCGGATCAGATTTTCGAAGCCATCCTTCGGAGCCCGAAGCTGCCTCGAGAGCCCGTCTGCCGACTCCTCGTCCGGGCGCTTCGCCCGGGACGTCACCAACAGGATGACGGTGGCCAGGAGCAGTACGAAGAACACCAGGACCCGTTTGCTGTGCCTTTTTGTCCGTCTCTCGTTCCGCTCGATGATGGGGCCGAACCGTTCCTTATTCTCCTTGCTTTCCCTGTCCGGCATCGTCTCACCTCCGGGGCCGGCGGACGATCACGACGCGGCTCTGGTGCGCTCCCGTCCCCGCGATCAGAGCCGCCTTGTCAAAGACCTTATCGACGACATACATGTCCTGCACGACCCGGTAGTTGACGAGCATCTCCTTCTTTCGCTCGTACAGGACCAGGACCGGAGCCTCGACGCTTCGGAGCGTGCTCCCCGCAGGGAAGCGGATGTAGGTCTTGACCCCATCGTCCCAGACGTGGACCGGCTTCCACCGGATCGTGTTCTTCCCCCGGATCTCGTAGTCAAAGTGCAGGGTCTCCGGGGACACCCCTCCCTCCGCAGAACCGACACGTTCCGTCCGTCGCCGGGCGACGAACTCGTCCCAGGCCTTCAGCGTGTCCGCAGGATAGGTGAACGACACCGAGGCCATGAACTTCTCGGAGACGGAGACGAGGTCGACGTTGTAGGTCCGGCGATCCGTCGTGACGATCAGGTTCGTGGAGATATCCGCCATCAGAGGCTTTATCATCACGTGCAGCCGTTCGTTCTCCCCCGAACCGGACCGGCCGGGGACGAAGGTCCAGCGTGCGGCATCGCCGGGAAAGACGCCCGTCACCACCTCTCCGGGCTCCAGGATCACGTCCGTCACCCGCATCGGGCGGCACAAGACCTTCGGCGTGTAGCTCCCGAACGCAAAGACGACGGTGCCGGCGTCCCCACGGCTCGGCGGAACCGCCTGCTTCGCGGACTCGAACTCCTTCACCAGCTCCAGCGCCCTTCGGTCTATATTGCGGAGCTCCAGGTCCTCCCGGAGCTCCAGCCACCTACGGGCCTGCCGTTCCTCCAGATACTCCCGCTCCGGGATTTCCTGCGCTCCCTGAGGGACCTCCTCGGTCTCGGCCCCGTCGGCCAGCCTCCAGCCCACGTCGTCGGACATCAGGAGGATATCCTCCACGTTCGCCACGACATCCCGCCCCTCGTGCCGGACGACCAGCTTCGAGGGCTTTTCCTTCTCCGCAGCCGTTTTCTCCATCGGAGCGGCGAACGCCGGTGCCCCCAGGGCCACGAAGAGGGCGACACAACAACACGAATCCCAAATTTTCATCTGCTGCCTCCCGTCACGATCTCGCTGAAATTGAAGTCGACGATGAAGATGCCGAGGGGGTTCCGCAGCACCTCCTCCATGGAACTCGGCGGGACGATCTCGGTCTCGAAGATCCCGCGATAGTATTTTTTCCAAAGGCTGTTCCCCTCGGAAAACGCCTCCTCCGTCCATTCCGCCTGCCAGGTCTTCGGCGAGAGTGGCAGGACCGAGTTGACGTCGACGTTGACCGTGTGCTGCCTTCGGATCTCCTCGACGTTGTTCTTCCTGTAATAGTCCCGGAACTTGGCGCCGGCGGGCGTGTTCTCCGGCGTGCAGTGGTACACGAAGTTCAGGAGATGCAGCTGCGCCTCGGGGTCGGCAAACACCGTCTTGAGCGACCAGATGTAGCGCCCGACGTTCGAGACGATCAGGCGGGAATCGACGCCCGAGGGCGCGACCGGCTCCACGGCTATTTGATACCCGTGCCGGTCGACCTGAACGACGTAGGGCACGACCGTAATCCTGTTCGCGGTATGAATCACGGCGAACACACAGGCCGCACAGCACACCAGCAGAAGCAGCGATATCCGCCGCCATTGAACGGCGTTTTTGGACAGGTAGCCGTACCGCTCGGCCGCCTCCGTGCGCCCCATCAGGAACGGGTCGCTGCCCTGAATCTCCCGTTCCTCCGATCTCTTTCCGAACCACGACATCAGCTCCATCCTTTCTTCCCGCCGCCCTCGAACGGCGGCATACCGACGGCCTGAGCGTTGCGCCGCCTCATCTCCTCCATGTACCGCTCCTGGGCCGTCCTGAGGTCGAACCCCATGTTCCGGTCGGGGTACGAACCGCCTCCCGGCGTCATCGAACTGCCCGCTCCACCGCCATCCCCCGCTCTGCCGAACTCCCGGGCCAGCCTGTGCTTCTCATAAATCCTCCTCGCGCCCTTCTCTCCGTCTCCTCCCGCCGCCAGAGTCCTGAACGCCTCCCAGGCCGCCCGGCCCACGACGTTCCCCGGACTCCCTCCCTCGGCGGCGGCCGTATCCCTGAGGGCCTGAGACACGTTTCCGAAGGCTTTGGCAGCTTCCCGGACCTGTTCTCCGGCCCCCGTCATCGTCCGTGTCGCCCGGAGCGAGGTGTTCCACACGGTCATGCCCAGCCCCGCACCGGCCGCGACGGCCGCCATGAAGTTGTTGTTCGCGGAGACCGAGCCCGTCAGGATCGCCGCCGCGTAGTTCGGGACGGACTTCACGATCATGTAGAAGGCGACGAGCGCCGAGCACAGCGGCACGACGAACACGAAGACCCCGTTGGGCTCCTGGATATACGCGGCTATCTGCGCCGGCCAGGTCGCCACGATTTTGCCTATCAGCCCCATCAGGAGCGACAGGAGCAGGAGCTTGACCCCGACGTGCACCAGCGCCTTGAGGTATCCCATGAAGTAGTCCCTGAAGAACCCCAGGACGAAAAATCCCAGGGTGAACAGCCCTCCGATGGAGATGAAGACGAGCTCTATCTCGATACAGAGCACCGTCGTCATGATCATGAAGCACAGGCAGTTGATGACGAAGACCAGAAAACCGCAGATGACGATCAGGCCGACGTCCATCCAGCCCAGACCGGCGGCGAACTCGACGATGGGCGAGGTCACCCTGGCGAACAGCGTCAGCAGGGACGCGAGCCCGACGTACTCCCCGCCGATCAGCTGCCCCAGCTGCTTCAGGCTCTTGGGGATCTGCATCAGGATCTCGGGCCGCTCGAGGATCCAGACGGAGATGCCGACCCACAGGGCGTACCGGACGAGCAGCGCCAGGACGGCATCCAGCGTGACCCCGCCGCTCAGGAGAAGGTCTTTGCAGCCGAGGGCAAAGGCGATCAGCGAGGAGAACCACAGGATCTTCATCGTGTACTCCGCCGCCTTCTTCATCCAGTCCCGGGTCGCCATCCCGATCTCCGAGAACAGCTCGATCAGGGCCTCGTCCGCCACGGACGCCAGAGCAGGAGTGGCGAAGAGCACGATGAAAAGAATCCCGGCCGCCACCCCGGCGATACGTAAAGTCCTCATGCCGCCTCTAAAAGAGGTCCGCCAGGCTCTCGAAGGCGGGGCCTTTGACATCGGAAGGAGAAGCAGGCTTGAAAAAAGCCTCCAGGCGTTTCTGCCGGGCGTCCTCCTTCGCCCGCTCGGCTTCCAGAGCTACCCCGGCCATCTGCGCCTGCATCATCGTCATCTGCCGCAGTCGCATCAGCTCCTCTCCAAGGAAACCCAGAAGCTGGTTCCCCGCCTGCTCGATCTGGTTGCGCCCCCTGGCGCTTCTGGCGATGTCCTGGATCTGCTCCAGGGTCTTCGTGTCGTCCTGGAACTGGTCCCAGGCGACATGGATCCCCTTCAGCGTGGAGCGCACCGTCTCCATCTGAGTCTCCGCTATCGAGCGGCTCTCCTCCGCGAAGTCCCGGTTGCTGGCCATCGCCATGTCGCCGTAGCTCTTGAACCGCCTCTTGAGCTCCTCGTCGAGGTTCGCGACCGTGTAGGTGAGCCCCTTGGTCTTGTCCAGAATGCCCTTGACCCTTCTGTAGATTCCCGTCACCTTCGAATAGATCTGCATCGGCCCCTGAAGCATGTTGTCGATGTCGGCCAGGCTCAGGACGTTGTCCAGCGTTCGGAGCTGGTCCTCCAGAAACTTTATCTGTTCCTGGGCCTTCTCTATCGCCTTGACCAGCTCGGCGTTGTTCAGCTGCTGCGTGAACTCGGTGGCCCCTCCGCTCAGCCCGCCTCCCGCCATCGCGAACGTCGTGCAGCCGTAGGCGGTCAGGAGCAGCATCGCAAAAATTCTGATCCTCCTCATCGTTTCTTCTCCCTCCGTTTCGCTTTCCTCAGATACGCGATGTCCTCAAGCCTCAATTCCGTGTACCCGTCGTCCCGAAGGGTCCTCAGGGCGTTCTCCGGCCCCTCCAGGTCGACGAGCGTACGGACCTTTCTCCTGAACCCGACCGGCAGCGGAAGCCGGGCCACGGGACGGCCATGAACCAGGCTCACCTCCCTGGGGACGGCCAGCTTCTCCACGTCCGCAAGTTCGATGGCGCGATACTCCTTCCTCGAATCGTGCAGGTACCGCAGGATGTACCGTGCCGAGCGCCCCGTGCGGAACATCGTCCGCACGGCCGCCTTCAGTTTCCCCTCGATGCGGAACCGGCTATCCTTCATGGGACCGACGTGCCTCCTCCCTCTCCTCCCGTTCGCGGTACCGCTCCTCCCAGAGGATTCCCGCGGACTCCTGTCCCCGTGCCCGGAGCCAGTATCCGGGCCAGAGCTTTCCGTGCTCCGCCTGCAGGGCGCGTATGGCCTTCAGGTCGTCCTTGCCCGTGGCTCCGACGAAGGACAGGGCCACGTCCCGGAGCCCGAGGTCGAACAGCCGGTAGTTCCTCGAATTCGGCGCCGCATAGTAGTAGTGCCGCTTCATCACCGCCGAGGCGATGAGGTCGACCTGCTTGGCGTTCAGCCCCAGGTACCCCATGTACAGCGCCCTCATGTCCTCGTTCCGCGCGCCGGGGTTGGGCAGGAGGATGCGGGTGAAGCAGGAGTCCAGGATGGTCTGCCTTATGGGGGAATCGACGATATGGCTCAGGTTCTGCGTGGCCATCACGACGGCGGCGTTCTTCTTCCTCAGCGTCAGGAGCCATTCCTGGATCTTCGCCTGGAACATCTCGTGCGAGAGCGCGGTCCAGGCCTCGTCGATGACGATCAGGGTCGGGGGGTTGTATCTGCCCTCCACCGTAGCGTCCAGCCGCTTCTCGATCTCGCGGAACAGGAAGAGGAAGATCGGCATGACCAGCTTCTTGTCCAGGTTCCAGACCCGGTCCAGCTCGAAGACCGTAAAGTTCCGATATCGGACGTCGTTGCTCTCCCCATCCAGAAGCAGCCCGCCGGGCCGGTCGCCCGTGTAGTATTGCAGCAGCCTGCGGAGCCCGGAGTCCTGCACGGTCCCGCAGAAGTGCGTCAGGGTCCTCTCGGAGGGGGCCTTCGTCGTGTCCGCCAGGTTGATGAGCGCCGCGTGGATCAGCTCCCGCTGCGCCGGGCTCGGGGGCGAGTCCTGCGAGAGCACGACGGCCGCCTCCAGCCACTCCTGGGCGGCCTGACGCTCCGACGGCGTATCCAGGGACGCCAGCGGGCAGAAACGCAGGCCGTCCCCGTCCGCGCCGATGTCGTAGTGCGCAGCGTCCAGGCAGGAGGAGACGAGGGGGAACATCGAATACCCCTTGTCGAATGCGAAGATTCGGGCGTCCCGGTATCGTTCGAACTGCGAGGCGATGAGGGCCAGCAGGGTCGACTTCCCCGAGCCCGTCGGCCCCAGGACCAGGGTGTGCCCGACATCGCCGTCGTGGAGGTTCAGCCTGAAGGGGGTAGAGCCGATGGTGGCCGCCTGCAGAAGCGCGGGGCTCCGGGGTGGGAAATGTGCGGAGGGGCAGTACGGCTCGCCCGTCCAGTCCGTCGTCGACTCCATGATGTCGGAGAAGTTCAGGGTACTGATCATGGGACGGCGGACGTTCTCGTAGCCGTTGCCCGGCAGGGACCCCAGAAACGCCTCCATGCCGTTGCGGTTCTCGGCCCTTGCCGAGAATCCCCGGAACTCGCAGGCTTTTATGGCCTCCCGGGCGTGCGCATGCACCGTCTCCGAGTCCGGGCCGCGCACGAGGATCACGGAGGTGTGGTGCCCGTAGGCTAGGATGCCGGAATCCAGGGGCTGCGCCGCCTCGTCGATGTCGTTCACCATCGAGGCGGCGTCCAGGTTCACCGGCGCATTGGTCACATTGAAGACCTGAGCGACGAACCCCTTGATCTTCTGCATCCAGCGCTTCCGCAGCCTCGACAGAGTACCGCTCGCGTCGTTGTGGTCCGTGAAGATGAAGCGGTTGCTCCAGCGCAGCTCGAAGGGCAGCAGCGCCAGGGCGTGAAGGATCCCGGGAAAGCTGCTCTGGGGGTACTCCATCACGGACACGGGAAGCACGTATTGGTTGTCGTAGACGAGCGGGCTGCCGACAAGCATGTCCCTGGCCAGCATGGTGTCCAGGTAGGTCGGAGCGGGCAACGGCACGCGCACCGGATGCCATCGCCCGTTCACGATGGTGTTCAGGGCCTGGAGCAGCTCCGAGACCGGGACGATCTCCCCGTCCATCGTCTCCGGAGCCAGTCCCATTCTTGCGAGCCGGATCTGCTTGCTCGCGGTCAGGACGTTCTCGAACTCGGCGAGCTTGTCCTCGAAAGCCTCCAGGTTTTTGTCGAATACCCGCTCCTGCTCCTCGTCGCTCTCGCCCAGGACGAAGTTCAGAGCCTTGCGGAGCTTCCCGGAGCGCTCCAGGAGCGGCGGCAGGTAGGTGAAGAAGATCGCCAGGCGGGTCTCGAAATGCCCGCCCTCCGCCTGATGGTACGCGTACCGCTCCAGGTCGATCAGCAGGTTCGTCGGTTCCTCGAAGTCCCCCTCGGGGTAGCCGCCCGCCGCCTTGCGCAGCATCTCCACGTGGACCATCCAGCCCTTCCCGAAACGCAGGAAAGCCCGGCCGATATAGGCGGAAAGAGCTTCCATCTCCTCTTTGGTGGCGGACTCCAGGTCCGGCCCCGTGTACCGGAACCCCGCCAGCAGAGCGCCGTTCTTGAGCTCGACGACGCTCTCGGTCACAAGCGTGCGATAGGGCAGGTACTCGGAAAATCCCAGTTCCTGCCGGGTCTTCATGGCATGTACGACGCTCATCGTTCACCTCTCGAAAACGCCGGGAGGGCGTCGCCCTCCCGGCACTACCATCGTTTCGCCGTCGGGATGTCATGGCATCCCACCGTGCTGCACGCCGGATACTCGGCCCGGTACCGGAAGTTGCGCCGAAAGATGTCCGACATGCAGGGGTCCTTCTTCGCCATGTGCACCAGGAGCTCACGACCGGCGAAAAAGACGACGAATCCGGCAATCAGCTTGGGGAGACTGCTCCCCGAGATTCCGCTGAACCCCAGCAGCGTGGACACCATGCCCAGCATGAGGAACAGGAATCTCTCGCACCCCATCACCAGCAGCGGACGCGTCAGGCTCCGGTGGATGGGGACGACCCGGAGGTTCCCTTCCATCTCCCGCAGAACCTCAGGGCACCAGGAACGTCTTCACCCCGAAGGTGTTCAGGACGTTCGGAGCCGCTCCCACCATCCCCAGAAGGATGGCCGCTATCGACACCCAGCGGATCCAGCCGCTCATCTCGGCCCCGGCGAAGGCCACGCCGACGAAGCCCGCGACGATGAAAAGAAGCCCGAGGGCATAGACGACAGGCCCTGTGAGGGAGTCCGCGATGATCTTCATCGTGCCGTCCCAGGGCAGGACGTTCGACGTGTTCGCGTCCGCCGCACCGCAGAGTGCCGCCAGGACCAGCAGGCCCGCTAAAACTACGATTCTTCTCTTGTTCATTCGATTCCCGTCTCCTTCGATCTCAAATTGTCTTTCGTCCCACTCCTGTCGTAGATGCAGTCGTAGACATACCTCCCCTCCCGGAATCCCGTGACCTCGATAATCTCCGTCACCTGTCTTCCCGCCTTTCCGCGTTTATCCATAAACACGACCACGTCGACGGCCTCCGCAATCAACGTGCTCATGGGATTTTGACTCGTCTCGAGGATCAGCTGCTCGAGGCGGATCAGGGCCGAAGGCGCGCTGTTGGCGTGGACGGTCGCCAGCCCGCCGGGGTGCCCCGTATTCCAGCTCTTCAACAGGTCCAGGGCCTCCTTCCCCCGCACCTCGCCCACGATGATCCGGTCCGGCCGGTACCGCATCGCCGTCTTGAGAAGCTTTTGCATCGACACGCCCTCGCTGGTCACCAAGCGCTGCTTGTTCGTCGTCGCGCACTGGAGCTCCACCGTGTCCTCCATGACGACGAGCCGGTCCTCGGGGGCTATCTCCAGCAGTTCCCGGATGAGGGCGTTCGCGAAGGTCGTCTTGCCCGAGCTGGTGCCGCCCGCCACCAGGATGTTGCGGTTGGTTCGCATGCACTCCCGAAGATAATCCGCATGCCTCTCGGGAATCCGCCCCTCCTCGATGTAGCGCGAAAGAGGGTAGACCGCCGAGGCGTGCTTGCGAATGCTCATCGAGGGGCCGTCCGGGCTCACCGGCGGGACGGCCCCTTCGACGCGGGAACCGTCCAGGGGCAGCCGTCCCTCCAGGATCGGCGCAGCCTCGTTCACCTCCGTGCCGAGCATGGCCGCGATGGTACCGAGCGCAGCCAGCCGCTTCGCGGAGGAGAGCGACCTGCCGACGTCCCGGAGACGTTCGCCCTTCCGTTCGACCCAGATGCGGCCGTCGGCGTTCACGCAGATCTCGAGCGTCCGCTTGTCCTCCAGGGCGTCCATCACGTCGGCCCCCAGCTCACGCCGCAGTTTTCCGTACAGCCGTTCCTGCTGCTCCACGGTCTCCAGACTCAAGTCAACACAGTCCTTTCCCTCGTATGGGGTGGCGATTTTGCCCGCGTTTCGTTCTCAGGATAGCGGCGTTTTTCCGCGTTTTTGAGCCGGCAGGCGGCAGAGAGCACCTCGAAAAGGACAAATCGGCCCCGCTGCGGCCCGTGCGGACATGGAGGTCCGATGCGGGGAACGAGAGAAGCGATGGGACAGGGAAGGGACTCCGGAGCGGGTACCGCCTGTACCTCGGCGTCATACCCCATTTGTACAAAGACGCCTGTCGATTCCCGTATGGACCGCCTTTTTAGAAAACAACGGGAACCTCTTCGACGCAAAAAAATATGGTACGGCAAATTTTCCTCCGATACCTCCATTACAATGGTTACAGGAGGAGGTGCGTTCTTCCGCAAGTTCTTCCGCAAGAACGCGAACCGGACTTGTACGCTTCCGCCAAACCCTGTCAACGCCCATGCGGCAGCCGAAAGAGAGAACATGTCGAAAACTCCGGGCTTTTGGGGCTTTTGAGCCTTTTTCCAAAAAACCGTAAAAACGAAAAAGAGGGCTATTGAGCGCTTCCTGCCGAAACGACCTTGTGCATAGGAGGTTTACGATGCCCTTCAATCACGCTCTGCTGAAAGCCTGGCGCCAACAAAATCGCCTGACGAGGAAGGAGGTTGCCGAACTTCTCTGCGTCTCCCACACCTACTACGTGAAGCTCGAAAACGGGGAACGAAGGCCCAGCATGGAGATCTTCGAAAGCATCTCGGCCCTGACCGGCATCGACGCGGAATCGCTGCTCGGGTCAGGGGGCTCTGCGGTTGGAGTTCTCGCCTTTGCTCCGGCAGTCCTGCAGAAGGAAGCCGTGGAACTGCGCAGGAAGCTCCTGGAGTCCGACGCGGCTCTGTTCAGGAAGGATCAGACAATACAGGAGCTGATGGCAATCCAGGGAATTCGGGAAAAGCTCCTGAACGATTTCAGGGAAAGGGACGAGACGGAGTACCGCAAGGTACTGGCCCGGATCGCCGGGGAGGAGATGGAGAACGGGACGGCCTGCGACCGGATCTGCCGCGCGCTGAGGATCGGCAGGCAGCTCCTCTCCCAATGGGCAGGAGAAAAGGAATTTCTCTTCCGTTGCCCGTTCGGGCTGTTCGAACCCGTCGCGGCCCCCACTCCCGAAATAGCCGGAATGAAGTTCGGCTGTCTCGACTGCGAGTTCTTCAACAACCTGACCTGCAAGGGATTCGGCCTGGACGGGAACGTCGATCCCGAGGACCTCTTCGGGTGTCTCGAAAAACTGGAGGCCGGGGGGATACGGAGCAGAAAAGAACAGGTCCGGTTCCTGAGGGAGCACTATGGATTCGAGATCTCGGAACACACCCTGTGCGAATACGTCTACCGCCATAAAAAAGGAAAGCGCATCTCCCCGAACGTCAGGAACATGCGCAACAGATAATTTCCGTCTTCAGAAGAATTTTCCATTGTAAGGTTACGTTTCGTCTCCTGGATTTTCGGCGTTTTCACCCCGTATCGACGAACGGGTGGATACGGATCGCTCGAAGCCCTCTTCGATTTTATGTGTCTTGCAGTGATTTCAGCCCACGGCTGGGATGGCTCAGTTTGCGCAGAGCCTGTGCCTCGATTTGAGAGAGCCTTTCACAAGGGATGCCGAACTCGGCCTCGAGCTCCTCGAGCGTGTACCGACGGGTGCCGATGCCGAAACGGCGGGCCACGACCTCGCGCTCGCGGAGAGGAAGCGTCTCCATCGTCTCGCGGACCCGCTCCCGCAGCATCCTGTCGGCCAGCCTCTCGTCCGGCCGTCCGACGGCACGGGATTCCAGCAGATCGCCCATCTCGTCCTCATCGCCCTCGTCCCCGTCCAGAGGCATCTCCAGGGACAGGGGGGCCGATGCCGTCGCCCGTATCTCCAGAAGCTCCTCGACGGAGAGCCCCATCGCGTCCGCGACCTCCCTGTCGTCGGGCTCCCGTCCCAGGGTTTGCGTCAGACCGGCGCTCACCCGGGACATTTTGTTGACGAGATCGACGACATGCACGGGGAGACGGATCGTCCGGCCCTGATTGGCTATCGCCCGCGTTATCCTGTGGCGAATCCACCAGGCGGCGTAAGTGCTGAACCTGAAGCCACGCCGGTAGTCGAACCGCTCCACGGCGCGAATCAGCCCGAGATTACCCTCCTGGACGAGATCCTCCAGCAGGACGCCCCGACCCTGATAGCGCTTCGCGATGGCGACCACAAGGCGCAGGTTGGCGTTCACGAGCCTTTGCCGCGCGTCGTGGTCCCCCTCCTCGAGACGCCGTGCAAGCTCGATGACCTCGGAATCCGTCAATAAGGGGATCTTGCCGATCTCTTCCAGGTAGAGCTGAAGAGCATCCGAAGTCATCATGACCTCCCGACAGAAAGGGAAATTATCAGGAAATAATTGACGAGAATATCGTTCTTTACCGTCATTATATCAATCCTCAAGTCTCTCAGGCCCATCAGAAAACTACCGATTCCGCGAGGCGGCAACGGGGAGCCCGAACAGCTGTGCCCACAGCCACACGCTGCGCTCCTGGATCAAGGGAAGCGAGGTGTCCCGGCACCACCACTGGTTGCCCACCCACAAGAGCAGCTCGGGACCATGAAGGAAAGAGAGCAGGCAGGGCAGGGACAGGTGCCCTTCATAACAGACGATCGCCGCCGCCTTTCGGCCGTCGGGGAGCCGGAGGATTCCCGACGGCTCGTCGAAGAGGTGCAGGTTCGCGCCCGTTCCCGAGAAGGGGCGATACATGGAATAGGGCACCGGGATCCGCTGCCTGACGGACAGAACCGCGTCGTCACTCAGCAGAAGGACGACGTTGTCGTACCTGCGCCCCCCCTCCGTGGGGAGCTCGGCGCCGAGGAGAACCTTTTGCCCGGGCCTCAGGAGCGGGCGCAGTTCCCGCCGCCAAAGCGCCAGCCCCGTTGCGTTCAGCCGTCCGGCAATCGTCTCCGGCAGGACGATATACTCGGCATCCGAGGAGGCGACGTTCAGTTCCTTCAACCTCCGGAAGACCATCCCGGCACGGTCGAAATCGTTCCGGAAGTCGAAGCTCCCGCTCCCCATTCGGCCGAACGAGGTGTCGACGGTCATGAAGCCCTCCGGCAGGAGGGGTGGCTTCAGCTCCGCCCACCCCAGACAGCCCAGCAGCAGAAGCAACAGCAGGAACCCGCAGGCAAAAGAGCGGAAGAGCGCACAGGCGAAATAAATCCCCATCAGGGCGAGGAGCCCCCACCATCCCCATCCGGGGAACAGGCATCCGGCCCCCATCCAGGGAGCCATGATCCCCACCAGGGCCAGCGGAGGCAACAGGAAAGCCGCAAGATTGGCCGCCAGGAACCCCAGGCACTTGCCCAGACGCCCTCCATGCCAGAAGACGAGAAACGGGACGGAGGGCCCCAGCGACATCAGAATCCAGAGGACGATCCCGTCGGCGGCGGTATGGGTCTCGGAGAGAAAGACCGCAGCGCCCGGGGCGAGGCCGCGGGAAACGGCGAGCGTGTAGGCGAACGCGACCCCGAAGGCGGCGGTGCGCGACGGCGCCAGGGTCCAGAGGACGGGGACGCTCAGCATCAGGACGGGCCATCGTGCCCCCGAGGTCAGGGAAAAGTACCCCACGAGAGCCGATCCCATGACCAGAAGCACGCCGTAACGATCCTCGGACCTTTCCCAACAACCCCTATAAAAGGACATCGCTCTTCTCCGGGGCCGGTATCCTCGACCGGCGGTCCATCTCGGCGTCCATGAAATAGGGCGTCTGCCGCCCGTATATCGGCGGGAACCCCGTCGGCAGGATCAGCATGTCGCCGGGCTCGGTTACATCGCCGTCCCTGTTCTTCTTCAGGCCGGGGATGCTGCGGCACTCCTGGTCGTCCAAAAGCGCACGTTTCTCCTCGTGGAGGCTGACCGATACCGTCCTCTTTCCCTGCGTCACACTTTCGCTGTACCTCTTGACGGGGACCGTCACCTGGCCCAGCATCCGGGACAGATATTCCGCCGTCTCCTGTGTGTTGGGCGCGAACGCGACCTGGATGTGGCACCCTGCACGGATGGATTCCTCTTTCGTATAGGCCTTATAGAGCTGTGACAGGTCCTGAACGATGATATATGCCTTCAGGCCGTAGCCACCGATGAAGCCCAGAGCCCTTTCGAAGAGCTCCATGCGCCCCAGGGAAGGGAACTCGTCCAGGAGCAGTAGCAGCCGGTGCCGGTACCCCTCGACGCTCCGGCCGTCCCGAAAATCCATCTTCTGCGCCAGATTGAAGACGATCTGCGTGATGATGAGGCGCGTCAACGGCGTCAGACGAAGCTGGTCGTTCGGGTTGACGATCAGGTAGAGGCTGACGGGGCTGTCGTTGTGCATCAGGTCCCGGATACGGAAACTGCTCCTGCCGGTATTCCGGGCGATGACCGGATCCCGGAACAGGGCCAGGTTGGACACTACGGTCGACAGGACGCTTCCCGCCTCCTTTGCGGGCTTCGAGAGGATGGTCTGGGCCTCCTCGGCGACGATGGGATGCACGAGCGGGATGAGTTTTTCCTCCCCGTTCCGGTCGGAGATCGCCCGAATCCCCAGATGGGGATAGGACTGCCACGCCTGAACCACATCCTGCCACTCCTCGCCCGGCCTCGAGAGCTCGGAGAGGACGTCGGCCATTCCGGGGCACCCCCGACCTTCGAGACGAAACTTGTACAGAAGATGCGTGATGCAGCCGAGCATCAGGGATGAAGCCGTCTTCGCCCAATGGTCCTCCAGCCCCTTGCCGTGCGGGTCCACGACGATGGACACGATCTGCTGGATCGTCGCCGTCTCGACGTACGTTCCCGAGGGGATGAGCTCGAAGGTCCGTTCGCGTTCGAGGTCGGGAGGGACTCCGTCCCGGAACCGAAAGTCCGGAAGCACCTCCTCCAGAGGGTTGAACGTAGCCCCCGTATGCTCTTCGAGCGCCGTGGGGTCCGTGAAATCCAGCCGCAGGATCTTATGTCCCAGCTCCCGCTTCCTGTAGCCCGACGTCAACGCGAAATTCTCGCCCTTGATGTCCAGGATAAAGGCACTCTGCCTCCAGCCGTCCAGCAGCGTGGGCAGGACCAGACTGATCCCCTTTCCGCTCCTCGTCGGGGCGAAGCAGAGGACGTGCTCCTTTCCGTTGTGCCGCAGCATCAGGGTTTTCTTCAGGAGTCCGCCGACGACGATGCCGCCCACGACGACACCCTCATCCAGAGGTTTTTTGTTTTCGGAGAGCAGTCCGGCCGCAACGACCTCCTTCGTCGAAGCCCAATGCGCGGACCCATGCAGGACCTCGGCGGCATTGCGCCTCCTGCCCCGGCAGAGCCGCGCCAGAAAGATGGAGACGAGACATCCGCCCGCGAAAATCAGCATTCCCATCCGCGTCACGTTCCGCTCCGCGGAGGCGGGGTCACCGAGCAGGAGTCGAAGCCAGTACATCCCCCGATAAAATGGGTATATCGGACAACCGGCAACCTGCAGGAGCGGGGGGCCGAGCGCACTGTGGAAGTCGAGCGACCACGCGATGTACTGCGTGGCCGCCTGCATGGCCAGACAGAATCCGACCAGAAGGACCCAAACCGTCCCGAGCCTCCGCCCCGGAGAGGTACGTCTGAGGGAAAATGCTTTGCTTTTGACGATGCTCCGAGGCATCAGCGCCGTGCCTCCCTCTCGTTCTGCCGCTCCTGTTCGGTCCGTTCTTCGGATCTGGTCTTCACCGTCGACCTTCCGTTTTTGTGATGGGTGACGGAGACGTCGCTCCCGACCTCCAGGGCGGCCTCCCGCGCCATGCTCCCGATCTCGTGCAGCACCGCCTGATTTTCCGAGATCCGCTGGATGGCGTGGGTGTCGGTCATGGCGACGATTTTTCCCCTGTAGTTTTTGCCCGCCTGGGCGTCCGTGACGAGGACCCGAGGCCCCAACACGGCCTTGGCGGCACCGAGCGCTTTGCTTTTCGCTTCGGAAGCGACGCTTTCCTTCTCTGCCGCCGCGCCGTGCAGTACCTTCACCTCCGTTGCAGCCTCATCGAGAGCGGCCATGACGTTCTCCTGAACGTTGTCCAGGTCGGCATTGGGAAGATTGTGGTCGGCTCCCCCTCGAGGAATGGGCGCCGTGCTCTCGATAATGGTCTGAGCTTTTTGGGCAGTCTCCCTGTCGCCCCTGGCCTCGTCCCGCGCCCGCTGCCCCTCCCGCTCCGCGACAAGCTCGGCCACGATATGGCCCGCGTCCCGTGTCGCCCTGAAGAACTCCCGAGGGTTGCGTCTGATGCTCTGCGCCCATTGTTTCGTCGGCGCGTTCGGGTCTTGTTCGACAAGTATGCCCACCTCGCGCAGGAGGGTTGAGGCCGCGATGCTGGCCCGCAAGGCTCTGAGCTCCGGGGTGTGAACTTCCGCAAGACGATTCGCCCGTTCTTCGGAAAGCGTCCTGAAGGCATCCCGATACGCCTCCGGGCTTCGCTCCGAAGGCGTTCCGATACCGGCCTTTCGAAGGATTCCGTCGGCCTTCTCGAAGTCCGGGGAAAGGGGCTCGAACGGGAGCCTGGCGTTCAGCTGCTGGACATTGAAGACCCTGTAGCCGTACACCCTCAACGTGCCGTCCCGGCCCTTTTCCCAGTGTTCCAGGCTTACGCCCCGTTCCCCGGCCCGGACGTCGAGATCCTGCGACCGGGCGTCCCTGTACGTTATCCAGCGGGGGTCAGAAAACCCCTCGGCACCCATCCGCTCCAGGAGGTACATGGCGTTCAGGCCGGTATACCGCCGGTCCGAGACCATGCTCCTGGGAGCCGCGGAGGGCAGGCCGGGCCGTGCCCAGGGGACGATATCGCTCTCAAGCGCGCGAACCACCGAAGCCGCAAACGCCTCCCTCCTCTCCTCGGTCTTACCGCTCATCTTTATCCCTCCTCCACAACTCGACAAGGAGCTCGTCCGGCTCCTCGACGCTTTCGGCCTCGAACCGCTCAAGCAAGTCGGTCGGTTCCGGAGCACACAGGATTTCCATCAATTCCTCCGCCGTACTGCTTTTCAACATCATGACCCTTCCTCCTTTTCAGCGGCAGCAAATTTCTTCTTTTGCTTTTTCCGTCAGTTCTTTCCTCTCCATCATCGCGACCCGCCCCGTCCTGTCGTAGGCGATCCGGAGGGCGCCGGAACTCTCTTCGGTCTCGGCCTCGAGCCCGTTCAGAAGGCTCCTGTCATGGATAATGCCCATCGTCGGTGCGATCCTCTGGACGACGTGCGTCTCGGAAATCCCGATGATGTCCCCGACATACCGTCTCCCCGGAATGGCGTCGGTCACGAGGCTCTTTCCTCCCCCAAGGCTCCGTTTGGCCGCATCGATCAGGGCCGCCTTCGGGTCGCCGCCCTTGCCGTTATCCATGCTGAGCAGTACATTCAGCTCGGCCAGCCGAGCGGTCTTCTCCTGAAGTTCTCGGGCATGGGGGAACTCCTTTCCCAGTTCCTCCCTCGCAGCCCGTACCTGTTCGTGGAGGCTCTCCAGCTTCTCCCGCGCCTCGCCAAGGCGTTTGGGGATGCCCTCGACGGCGTTCTCGATGCGCGTCAGGTTGCCGATCACACTCTCGCCCAGCTCAATGTTGTGTGTGGCCACTCCGGTCAAGTTCAGATAGACCTTGTTGAAGCCAGCATCGTAGTGAAAGCCCATTTTGAACCCTCGATACTCCCCAATCGTCCCCTGGTTCTTCCCAAGGGCCTGGGCTGCGGCCAGCAGCGCCTCTCCCGCCTCTTGCTTCCTCGGCTTCCCCTCGGCGTCCAGCCCGTAGGTCTTGCCCAGGATCGTGATGGAAAAATCCTGACCTCGCGTCCTTTCCACCGCAGCCGCGTCTTTTTCGAGCGACTGGATATTCTGCTCCGTCTGAGCTATGACACAAGGAAAACCTTTGCGCAGCTTGTCCTCCAGCGCAAATCGCTGGTTGTTGAAACTCGACTCCATCAGCTTCAGCTTCGCCACATCGACGTCGAGCTCCATCTTCTCCTTGATCCTCGGATCCCCGATGCAGAGCGCCTTCACCTCGGCATAGCTCAGGACTGATTCGTCCACGTCCTCGCAGCTCCGCAGCGGCGTCCGGCTTGTCATCACCTGTGAAATGAACTTCTGCTTGTTCTCGATGGTCTGGTACAGATAGGCATCGAACGTACTCTCCGTGACATACCGGTAGATATCCACCTCCGGGTTCCGGTTCCCCTGCCGGACGATGCGCCCGGCTCGCTGTTCGAGGTCCGCCGGCCGCCACGGGCAGTCCAGGTCGTGCATGGCAATTAGGCGATCCTGGACGTTCGTCCCCGCCCCCATCTTCTGTGTGGAGCCCATCAGTACCCGGACGCTGCCGCCCCGCACCTTCGCGAAGAGCTGATCCTTTTTCTTCTCCGTGTCGGCCTCGTGAATGAACGCGATCTCCTCCTCCGGGACGCCCCGGGCAATCAGCTTTTTCCTGAGGTCGTCATAGACGTTGAAGCTTTTGTCTTTGCCCGGAGTCGAGAAGTCGCAGAAGACGAGCTGCGTCAGCTTCTCTTCTCTTGTGTCATTCCAGATTTTGAGGACGTTCTCCATGCAGACGTTGACCTTGCTGTTCGGGTCGTCGGGAAGCAGGGGGTTGATCAGCCGCTGATCCAGCCCAATCTTCCGCCCGTCCGAGGTGATCTTCAGCATGTTGTCCTCCGTCGGCTCCACCTGGCGGTTGTGGACCCTGCTCGCCCGTTCCGAGAGCTCCCGAACCAGCTCCTTCTGGTGTTCGCTCGGCTGGACAGCGACAGTGTGGAAGCTCACCTTCGGGCGCGGGAGGTTCAGGGTGTCTGCCGTCTTGATGTCCGCGACCTCCTTGAAGGTGGCCATCAGTTCCGGCAGGTTGAAGAACCTGGCGAAGCGGGTCTTTGCTCGAAACCCTGTCCCCTCCGGAGCCAGCTCCAGCGCCGTCACCGTCTCACCGAAGGTGGAGGCCCAGGCGTCGAAGTGCTGGAGCCCCATCTCCTGCAGCTTGTCGTGCTGAAGATACCTCTGCATGGTGTAAAGCTCCGTCATGCTGTTCGAGACGGGCGTTCCCGTGGCGAAGACGACGCCCTTGTTTCCCGTCAGCTCGTCCATGTAGCGGCACTTCATAAACATATCCGAGGACTTCTGAGCCTCCGTCTGCGATATCCCGGCGACGTTCTGCATCTTCGTGTAGAGAAACAGGTTTTTGTATCCATGCGCCTCGTCTACAAAGAGACGGTCCACGCCCAGCTCCTCGAAGACGATGACGTCGTCCTTCCGGTGGGCGGCCTGGAGCTTTTCCAGCTTCACCTCCAGGTCCTTCCTGGACTTCTCCATCTGCTTGATGGTCCAGCGCTCGCTCCGTTCCTCCTTCAGCTCCTCGATGCCCTGGGTGATTTCCCTGATCTGCTCCTCGATGAGCCGGGCTTGCCGCTCCGGGGAGAGCGGGATCTTTTCAAACTGGCTGTGGCCGATGACGATGGCATCGTAGTCGCCGGTGGCGATGCGGGCACAGAACTTCTTGCGGTTCTTCGTCTCGAAGTCCTTCTTCGTGGCGACCAGGACGTTTGCCCCCGGATAGAGCCGCAGCGTCTCCGTGGCCATCTGTTCCGTAAGGTGGTTCGGGACGACGAAGAGGCTCTTGTGCGACAGCCCCAGGCGCTTTCCCTCCATCGCAGCGGCAACCATCTCGTAGGTCTTGCCCGCCCCCACCTCGTGTGCCAGCAGCGTATTTCCGCCGTAGAGGATGCGCGCAATGGCGTTCTTCTGGTGTTCCCGCAGGGCGATCTCCGGGTTGATGCCCCCGAACCGGAGATGTCCCCCGTCGTACTCCCGCGCACGGATGGCGTTGAAGCGCCTGTTGTACTCCTCGACGAGGGCCTCCCGACGCTCCGGATCCCTGAAGACCCATTCCCTGAACCTCTCCTTGATCTCTTCCTGTTTCTGCTGTGCCAGGGCCGTGGCCTCCGGGTCCAGGACGCTGCGCGTCTGGCCGTTCTCCTCCACCAAGGTATGGATCTTGACGGTCTTCAGGTTGAGCGTCTCCTCGATTATCTTGTAGGCGTTCATGTCCTGCGTGCCGTAGGTCGTGTTCGCCCGGACGTTCCCGACGTCCAGTTTCTTGTTCGAGATATTCCAGGCGGAAGTCGTCGGGGAGTAGGAAACCCTGATGCCGGACGCCATGTAGGGCGGAGTCTGCAAAAGCTCGAACAGGAACTCCTCGATGTACTTCGGCTCGATCCACGTCGCCCCGAGGCGCACGTCGATCTCCGCAGCGGTCAGCGGCGTGGGCTGCGCCTCCTCGAGCGCTTTCACGTTGCTGCCGAAGAGCTCCGGCTCCCGCTCGGCATAGCGCCGCGCCGTCTCCAGCTTCTCGCGAACGTTGCCGGACAGGTACTCGTCCGCTGTCTGGTAGACCGCCCTTCCGGTCCCCGGCTCCACCCGGTCCGGCACGCGGAATATCGCGCCCCGGAGCTCCCGCTCCAGCTCCTCCTCCGTGCGGCCCGTGAGCGACGCCATGTAATCCATGTCCACCCGGGCCTTCTCGGAGACAGACAGCAGCAGGGCCTCCTGTGGCGTTCCGGCGGAGGTCGGGACGACGTTCTGCCGGATCGTCCGCTTCGTGAACATGTCCGACTTCCCGACAAAGCGGCGATCCTCGTCCAGGATCTCCAGCCCGCACAGCAGGTAGTAGGAGCTGTCCTCGTCGAAGGCGCGGGCATTCGCGGTATCGTTGATGCGGCCGTGCCGCCGGACGAATCGCTCGTAGGCCTGGTCGAGGTCCTTCCGGAGGATCTGCAGGTTCCCGTCGAACGCTCCGGCCATCTGGGCGTCGATGACGGCGCGGCAGAGGTCCCGCAGCCCCACCATATCCTTGGCGCGCTCGACGGAGGTACGGGGAAGGTCCGGCTTGTACATGACCGAGTTCTCGCGGTAATACAGCTCCCCGTCCACCAGGGTGTAGCTGTAGTTGCGAACCGACGGGTCGGCGGGAATCGTGTTCTCGTACTGTTCCCGTATCTCCTGTTCACGGGCCGATATCTTCCCCTGGATGTTCCCCATCGCTTCACGGAGCTGCTCGGCGAGGTCGGCCCCCTCGATGGGGTTGCAGGTCGTCTCCCTCTCGTTGCCGTACATCGAGGAATCGAAGGCCATCGTCCCCAGCATCATCTCGGGGTGCTGGAGGAAATAGCTGTTGACCGGCACGCCTTCGGGATTGTTGAAGGCGTGCAGCCATTCGGGCTGGATGTCGTCGATGATGTGGTCCCGCTTCTGCAGGAAAAGGATGTCGGTCGTGACCTCGGTCCCGGCGTTGGCTTTGAAGGCGTTGTTGGGGAGCCGGACGGCCCCCAGGAGCTCGGCCCGACGGGCGATGTACTGCCGGACCGAGGGGTTGGCTTTGTCCAGGGTCCCCTTGGAGGTCACGAACGCCACGACGCCGCCCGGCCGTACCTGGTCGAGCGTCTTGGCGAAAAAGTAGTCGTGGATCATGAACCCGTGCTTGTCGTACTTGGGATCTACGACCCGGTAGGCCCCGAAGGGCACGTTCCCGATGGCCGCATCGAAGAAGTTGTCCGGGAAACGAGTTCGTTCGTAGCCGTCTACGGTGATATCCGCCTCCTGATAGAGCTGGCGGGCGATGCGGCCCGTGATGCCGTCCAGCTCGACCCCATAGAGTTTCGCTCCCGCCATGCTCTCCGGCACGAGGCCGAAGAAGTTTCCCGTGCCGCAGGCGGGCTCCAGGATGTTGCCGGAGCTGAGCCCCATCCGCTCCAAGGTGCCGTAGATCGCTTTGACGACGGCGGGGGACGTGTAGTGCGCATTGAGGGTGGAGGCGCGGGCCGAGGCATACTCCTCGTCACTCAGAAGCCCCTTGAGTTCCGCATACTCTTTGCTCCACGCCTCGTTGTGTTCGTCGAAGGCCTGGGGCAGACCACCCCAGCCGACGTACCGGGCCAGGACCTCCTGCTCCTCGGAAGTGGCCAGTCTGCCCTCGCCCTCGATGCGCCGCAGGGTGCGGATCGCCTCGATGTTGCGGGCATACTTCGTCTTCGCTCCCCCGGTGCCGAGGGCGTCGTCCGTTATCCGATAGTTGCGTCTCGGAGCCTCTTCCCGAGCGGGTTGAGGAAACTCCTCTTCTGCCTTCTTCTCAGGCTGATCCGAGGATCCCTCTTCCGGGGCGACGTCATTTTCCTGTTTCTGTTCACGGGGAAGGGTTCTCGAATACAGCGTCTTCTCGGACGGAAGTTTAGGAGGCTCCGGCTCAATGACGGGGCTATTATCGAGGTCGTTAATAAAGTACGGCTGTCCGCTCTGCTCCCGTCTGAGCTCGTACAGACGCGTGTCGAGTGACTGGAAGAACGCTCGGCGGTGTTTGTGGAGGGGGTCAGTGTTTTTCGCTTCGTGTGGACTGTTGTAAGCCTCCGTCACGAGATCATAATAGTCGTCCGTGCCTTCGATCTCGATGCGGTCGTGCGCAGCTCTCGGATTGCGCCAGGCATCGGACGAACGGTCCCCCTCCACAAACCTCGCATACTGTCCAAACCCCGGGATCGGAAAGTTAAGCCGGCTACGATACTTTTCAGGTGCTCTTTCATAAAATTCGCCGAGCCTCAGCTTCGCTCTTTGCTCGAATCCGACAACGACATCATAGACTTGAACCTTCGACGGCTCCGGCGACTCCTGCTCAAAATCCAGGGTCAGCTGTACACTACGGTCCGCGTGACGATCTCCTCGGCCTCCATCTCCAGGGCGTTCATGTGCTGCACCCAGCCCATCGGGTCGTCCGTCTTGTTCGGCGGCGGATCGTTCCGCTGCAGCTCCTCCATGAGCGACCGCTTCATCTCCTGCGCCCGATCCTGAACCTCCAGGCAGTGAATCAGGAAGTTCTCGCCCAGTTCCAGAACCGTCCGGGCCTTCCATTCCTCCAGATACTTCTTCCGCATCCGGCCGTATCGGGTCAGTTCGCGTTCCGGGGGCGTCGGTGTCCTCATACCGTAGGGCATCCAGATGTCCAGAACCTTCAGGTAGATCATCCCGTTCTCCCTGTCCCGCATCAGAGAGCCCTCCGGAAGATCCAGCGTCTCCTCGAAGGTCAGCTCTTCCTCGTTGTAGATCGTCAGGTCCTCCTCGTCCTTCGCCTCCAGCTCCGCGACGACCCGAGCCTCCTCCCGGTTCAGCTCTTCGTCCGTCATGCCATTCGCCAACGAGGCCCACGGCGGCAGCTCGTTTCGGTTCAGTTCCATGTTCGACACCCCTTTCCCTGTCCCTTGTCCTGACGACCCGTTCCACACTGTCCAGCACGTCCCGACTCAGGCGGTTGACAGTATTCCCCAGCTCCATCATCGAGGCCTCGTCCAGTCCCGTTACCGAGCTGAAGTTCAAGCCCTCGGCCTCTCTGGGATCCAGCCCGCAGCGTGCCATGAGATACCAGGCGATGCAGCTATAGACCAACTCTTTAGAATTTTCTCTATTTACTGCATCACCATTGTACAGAACAAAACGATTTTTTTCAAGGTCCTCGGACATATTTTTTGCCACGCCCTGGAGAAGCTGGGGCAGGCTCAGGGCATTGGTCTCGATGCCATAGCCCTCGGCCAGGAGGTTCGCCGTCTCCTGCTCCTCCTCCGAGCGCACCTGCCAGATGTAGGGAGGCGCGTCGTTCTCGTGTCCCCTGGCGGGGTGCGTGTCGCCCACGTCGAAGACGTGCCGGAGACGTGTTTCGCCGTCCAGCAGCTTGATGCTCTTCTGTCCCTTGTCGATCCACCGGTGGAAACGCCTGTTCCACATATCCATTTCAGCACAGGCCGTGGCCTCCGGACGCTGTTTGTAGATGAGGAGCTGATCCTGAAAGGCATACTTGTGGTTCCGAGCCGCACAGGTCAGGAACGCCGTCCAGGCTTCCTCGCTTGTTCGAACCTCTTGTTTGACTTCGTCGAATTTCCGTATCGTCTCCTGAAGCGTCGTCTCCGCCATGTTCAGCGCTCCTGTTCCCACTCCGAAATCCGGCGTTCCCGTTCCCCACGGGCCGGGGCCGTCCTGCCCTCCACACGAAGGAAATACGGACGGTACGGCTCGGCCTTACCGACCTGGATCGCCCCTCTCGGACCGAAGACGAAGTTCTCCGCCGTCTCCCGGGCATAGCGCTCCCAGTTCCGGTAACGGTATTTCGCCGTGAACTCCCTGGCCGTCATGTTCCTGCGGCGCATCTCGGGCCCGTTCCGCTCCAGCACCGACCGGACCTGACCGACCGTATGACCCGTCACACGCATCCGAACCCCGATCATCCCGTCCACCTGAGAGTAGTCCATCGCTCCGCCGAACCGACCGGAGATGTCCTCGTAATGCCTCCAATACGCCCCGTCGGGGTCGCACGCCTCACACTCCGTACCTCCGAGCAGATCCCGGGCCTTCTTCATCGCCGCAGCCTCCCTCCCGCGCCGTATCTCCTTACCGACGGCCTCCAGATCCAAAAGCGCCTTCCCGCACAATCCCCCCTCCGCCTCGACCAGACACGTCGGAGGGTAGCTCCCATCCTCCCGGCGGTGTTTGGGCTTGAAGTTCCCGAACGGCGGCAGACGATGGGCATGGACGGAACCCGAGAGCTTCGGGTCCCCGTAGCGCTCGTTCAGGAGCTTCGTCAGCCTGTTCGCCGTCTCGCGCTCCGTTTCCGGATCGTCCCCCGACTTCGGCACGGTCAGGATGGCCTGAAAGCTGCCCGGAGAGGACTCGACGACACAGGCGGGGCGGTAGCCGTCTTCCTTGAGCTGTTTCAGCTTTGCCGAGGTCAGATCGTCGACCAGGATGTGGTGTTTGTCCCGACTGAGGGGCACGACGTTGATGTTCTTCCGGTCCAGGGCGTATCGCGCCACCAGCCAAAGCCTGTCCCGCACCTCCTCCGCCGTCCTGCCGTCCAGTCCGCCTTTGTCCCGGTCCAGGACGAAAGCCCGGGTTCCGTCCTCGCGGAACTCCGTCACGACGATACGGAAGCGCTCGGCTCCGACCGCCTCGGCATAGCGCATGAAGATCTCCGCCTTCGCCCGAAGTTCGCCGTCCCCTTCCCCGTTCATCCTTCTTTCCTCCTCGACCGCCTTCCCGAGGTCCGGGTTGGAGAGCTTCAGCCCGTGCCGGGCGGCCACCTTCACGCAGAGCCTGCGGTATTCCTCGTCCGTCCCGTTGATCCGGACGCTTCCCCACTTCTGGCAGGCCAGCTGCATGGCCGCCAGGATCGCGGCCTCGTCGCGGTCGTCCTTCAGCACGATCCGACGCCCGCAGTCGACGAAATCCGCACGGCCCGGACGGCGGCAGTAGGCGACCGCAAAGGCGGTCCTCACGGCCATGTAGTCCCGAATGTCGACGGACCGGGTGCTCTCCGGAACGTCTTTCAGCTCTCCCGTCAGGACCGCCCGGCCGGGGTATCGGTAGTGCAGGAACGGCTCCCCGTCCTCCAGCGCCTCGAGCCACCGCCGGAAGCCGGGGAAACGTTCCTTGAAGCCAAAACCTTCCCGGAGCTCGGCCGTCTGCCGGCGGTGCTCGTCCCTCAGGTCCAGCTTCTCGGCCAGGTGACGCGCCGCCAGAAGACTGCGCCGCTGATTCAGTTCTCTGCCTCTGCCTTTCCAGCTGCCGCCCCTCCACAGAGACTCCCGCTCCGCCCTCTGCTCTCGCCACAGCCTTTCGCGCTCCTGTCTCTGGGATGTCCTCAGCTCCCGGAGCATCCTGCTCCGCTCCTCCACACAGCGGCGTCTTTGCTGTACGTAAGCCTGCCAGGAGCGCTCCACCTCCGGCTCCCCGGCGATGCGGTCCTCAGGGCTTTCCCGGAACTCCGCCGGCTCCACGCCGTACGCACGAAACTCGCCCAGACGGGCGACCAGGCGTGAGAAACTGCATGCGCGGTCCGCCTGAGACGTCTTGACGAACGCATCCCCGATCCGCAGGACCGCCCCGCTTCCCTTTCGCTCGAAACGTATTCCCTTCACGGCCAGCCGCTCGTGCAGCTCCGCCCAGCTCTCGGCCCTCAGCAGGATGGGCGCGGCCGTCTCCCTGGCGATCCGCTCCGCGCTCTTCGCTCCGGTGTGCGCCTCGATATCGCGAGCCTTCTGGGATACCTCGGGGATCTTTCTCTCCTTCTTCTCGACGATGTCGCCCTCCGGCGTGACGACGTAGCGCCCGGATTCCTCGACCTCCCAGCCCTGCGCCAGCTCTATCCTCCGTGCCGCGCGTTCGAGGGCCTTGTACGTCCAGTTCCCCGCCGGCTGGACGGCTCTGCACGTCTCCGGGTCGATGCGGTTCACCGCGACGTGGACGTGGAGGTTCTGCGTATCGCCCTGCAGCGCCCAGAGGGCCTGGCAGTCCCCGAGATCCAGTTCCTTCAGGGCGATCTTCACGGCCTCGTCGGCCTGGTCATTTGTGGGTATTTCCATATCACGCCAGGAGAGGATGAAGTGGAAGGCCGGGTCTTTGCATCGGACGTTCTCCGTCGCAAGTGCATCCATCTCCACGAAGGCCGTGTCGGGGGAGGAGAGGTTCTGCATCCCCACGTGGAGCACGCTCCCGGACCCGTGCCCCGTGACGCCCAGGCAGTAGTCCGTGAGGGCCTTGAAGCTCGTCCTGCCATCCCGTCGCTTCGGGGGAATCTTGGCGATCACCGGGTCACCCTCCTCTCCAGTTCCCGTGCGCAGGCCGTCAGCGCTCCTATCGCCTCGGCGGTCCTGGCGCTGTACGTTCCCCGCGTCTCGTTGTGGATGTGCTTCAGGAGCCCGCCCAGCCGTCGCAGCTCCGAGAGCACCCGCAGGTCCGTCTTCGGCACCACGCGCCGTCCGAAGAGGCGCCGGCGCAGGTACTCCGACAGCGAGAGCGCCGCGGCGTCGGCCTGCTCCGACGCGTCCGCGTACTCCCGCTCCGTCAGTCTGGCGTAGATGCGCCTTGGGCGCCGCTGTTTTTCCTGTGTCATGTCGTCTCGTCGCACTCCCTCCGCACTCCGGCAGGAGTGCGGGGTTGAAAAGGGGTTGCAAGGGGACGAGTCCCCTTGCCGCCGTCCGGGGCGCGGAGCCCCGGCAAGCAGGGCGCGAGAGAAGGACGTCCGTCCGCCGATTGCGCCGGTGCGCTTGACCGGCAAGCCACGCCAGTGGATTTGTCGGACAAGCGCCTGCTTGTCCCGCGCTTCACTTCGTGGTGAAGTGTATCAGCGCTGGATTGAAGGTAAACCCTTATAAGGGCCTCGTTCAGGCGTCACAAAGACCTCACCGACACACGAAAAGACCGCCGAGGCCTCGCAAAGGCTTCGACAAGGTGCGGCAGACCTCGTGAAGGCCTCGCATCTCCTTCACGGAACCTCGCAAAGGCCGCATTGTCAACTCGTGAGAAAACGGCTGCTATCCTGACGCCAGACAGCCTGGGGAGGGGTGAAACCATGGAGGATATGGAGGATAAAGAAGAGAAGGCTCTGCAAAGCGCTCTGGCCGAGATTCGCTCCCGGCCTCCGGTGGGCCGTCGCCGACGGCCGCACGATTTCAGCTCCGTCGTCAGAATTCTGTTCCGCGAGATCTCCGAACTCAGGGAGGAGGGGTACACCATGATCTCCATCTTCGAAAAACTGGCCGAACACGGCTTCTTCAAAGAGACGAAGGACCCGAAACACTTCCGGCAGGCTTTCAATCGAGAGAGGGAGCGGAGGAGAACGCTCGGCGACGTACGGAACGGAAGAGCGGCAATCCGGGGCGGCACCATTCCGCCCGAGCCGGGCGGGCGTCCCCGGATAGATTCCGGGCCATCCGGAGCCCGCAGGAACAGCGACGGGACCTTCGATTTTGACTGACAAGGAAGAGAGGAAAGGCTATGAAAGACACCATTTTTTACGTCGGCGGCTCCAAGGGCGGGGTGGGCAAGAGCATCGTCGCCCTGACTCTGGTTCAGTTCCTCATCGACCGCTATGGCGACGTCAAGACCATCCACGTCATCGAGACCGACGAGAGCAATCCGGACGTGGGGCGCGTCTACCGAGGGAAAGTTCCCGTGACCTCCATTCTCCTGGACGAGAAGGAGAACGGGTGGATAACCATGGCCACGCTCATGGAAAGGGCGGCCGATACCCTGTTCGTCATCAACAGCGCCGCACGCAGCAATCTGGGCATCGCCAGGAATGGGGCGAACTTCTCGGCCGTGCTGGAGAGCGGAGGCATTCCCTACGACCTGGTCTCCTTTTGGCCGATGAACCGCCAGAAGGATTCCGTGCTCCTTCTCGAGGACTTTCTGAGGGCCATGACGTTCGGCTCCGTCTTTCCCATCCGCAATACCTATTTCGGCAGCCCGGAGCAATTCTCGCTCTTCGACAGGCTCTACGAAGAAAGCGCACTGCTGCGCTCACGCATCGACCGACGCCAGATCCTGGACTTCCCCGAGCTGGCCGACGTCATCGCCGACGACTTCTACACGGGAGGGAAGACGATACCCGAGACGATCCGGGAGCTCGGGGTCTTCGCGGCCCAGAGCTTCCGGAGCTGGAGGAACGCCGTGAACCGCCTTTTCGAAGGGACGGGACTCTTCCCCGACACGACTCCGGTCGTTCTCCCAGAGGCCTCGGCTCCGAAGAAGGGCAAGGCGGAGAAGGAGCAGGGGTAGATGCCCAGCTTCAACGAGGTCCTGAACGTCACCTCCGAGCGGGTCCTCAAGCGTCCCCTGAGCGACGAGGAGCGCCGCGAGATCCTCGAGCTGGCCGGTGTCCTCGGTATGAAGGAGGTGCAGGAGTACCTCTACATGATCCTCACCTTCAAGTTTCACGAGGACCGCCTCGGCGAGAAGCTGGAGCGCATGACGCGAGTGTCCGAACGCATTCGGGAGGTACTGCAGGACGGGACGGAGAGATTCCTGAAGGCGGCGGCCGACGATATCGCCAAGGACATGGGGAGTCGCATCTCGGAGGAGGCCTTGAGGGCGACCAAGGCGCTGCGGGATTACCACGAGACGCGAGGCAGGATCCTCACGGTGTCCTTTTCGGGACTGCTGATGTCCCTGGGATTCTGGCTCGGCACATTCCAGCGAGGGACATGGAGCGCGCCGGGACGGGGCATCGTCTCGGCGCTGCTGAACCTTCCGGCGGGATGGGCGCTGCTCCTGAGCATGGCGAGCTGCTCTTTTCTGTGGTATGTCGACAACGGAGAGGCGCTGAGGCGTTCCCGGAAGCACAAAATCCTTCTGGCACTCCAGGTCGCCTGTTCCATGGGAGTGATGTGGATGATGGCACAATAAAAAGCCCTCGGCCCGCAGCTCTCGATTCCGGGGCGACACCCCAGCCGTAAGCTGCGTAAAGGAGAGAGCAACGGAAACGGCGGAGGAGGCCCGGGGTTCTTTGTGGGCCTCCTCCGTTTTCGGTCAGGAATCCGACCGAGCCTGCAATTCCTTCAGTCGCTCCATAGAAAGCCCGGTTACCCGGGAGACCAGATGGACGTCGACCTTCTCCTTCAGCATCGCCACAGCCGTCTTTTCCACACCTTCCGCACGACCTTCCAGGCGACCTTCCGAACGACCTTCCGAACGACCTTCCTCAAACCCATCGCTTCGGGCCTGTTTGAAACTGTTCTCGTAGTCCGCACGATCGCGCCTGGCGATGAAATAGTCCCGCAAAAGCTTGGGGTCCTTCGTAAAAAGAGACTCCAGCTGCATCATTCGCTCGACACGGGTATCCGTCTGCGCCATCTCCTGCATCGCCCGTTCACCTCCCACGTTGCCCAGATAACTCAACAACCTATCCAGCCCCGTCCTGGGGCCGGCTTTGCGCCGCCTCAGCTTCGGAAGTTCCAGGAAGTGGAACTCCATCCCCTTCATCTCCCACCGGCGGTCTCGCACATCCAGAATCCGATGGAGAGAATGATAGGTCCCATCTCCGGCAGTCGACGGAAACACCTCGAAGTCCAACAACCCCACGAAAATCACGGGCGCCAGGTCGCCGTATTCGTCTCCCTCTCCAAGCTGCAGAAAGTAGGTCATCGCCGAGTAGTAGAGGCTGCGCTCCAGGAAATGACGATCTTTCGCAACTTGAACCTCGATGTGAAAGATACGGCCGTCCTCCGCCGTGGCGAGCACGTCAAAACGAGGCAGCTTCGCGTCACGATACAGGGGCGAGCTTTCACGATCCCCGTAAGCCACATCCTCGATTCGACGGGCGCTCCCGTCCGGATCCAGGTCCAGAAGCACCTCGTTCAAAAAGGCGATGAGGAGATCCTTGTGCTCCTCCGTCGCGAACAGGTACTTGAAGAAACGATCGCTCAGCCGATCCAGGCGTATCGACTCACTCCCGTTGTCCGTCATGTAGCCCTCCTCCGCCATTCCAATCCCGGGCCTCTTTCTCGCATTATAGCACCCGCCCCACGTCGCGGGACAGCTCCGAATGCACGGTCCAAAACACCGTAAACAAACCGACCGCCTCCGTTTCTCACCCACGTTCGGCCCGTACCCGAAAAAACGTCAGGTACCCTTTTGAAAAGCCCGAATAACGGGAGCAGGACAAAGGCGCGGAGCGAAGCACGGACACACGTTCACAACGCAAAAATCCGGAACTTCCGAGTCACGCCACGGAGTTCATCGCACTCCTTCTCATCCCGGACCATCCAACCCCTCTCTCAGGAGCCCGTCACGGAGGCAGGGAAGGGGGCGTTCTTCTCCCTTGCCGACAGCCTTCTTCGCCTCTTCCTCGAAAACACGGAACCGCCGACGAACAGTCCACAGACGTCTCTCCGTCTCCTTTTGCGAGAGCCCGACAGGGAACAAGGCCATAAAAGCCTTTCGGGCTTCACCCCGATACTGCTTGCAGGGGGGAGGTTCCCAGAGCTCCGTAAAGGCATCCTGAAGTATGGGGCTGTCGATCTCATTCGGTTCGGACTCTGTTTCTTTTTCGTCTTCTCTGTCCTTTTTTCTTGTGTCGTAGTGTTCTTGTCTTTTGGGTATAGTTCTCTGGGTATAGTTTCCGGCTCTTTCGGATCCGACCTCGCAATCCGTCGGAGCCGACCTGTCGGACGCCGATCCGACGTCGGCATCTTCAGGGCCGACGTCCCCGGAGCCGACCTCGGCTCCGTCCTCGCCATACCCCTCGATACGGAACGGCAAAGAGTAAAGCGTACGGTCGAACTCCCTGCTCCCCGGTACCCGGCGCTGCTGTCGGGTAACGTACCCGGCCTTCTCCAGGCGCTGAAGGGCACGCTTGGTCGTGGCCAGGGACACCCCGGCACGCTCCGCGAGCCTCGAGAGGCTCGGCCAGGCCTCGCCGAAGGCGTTCACGAAGGTGTCCAGCGCCGAATAGACCACGATGTCCAGAGCCCTCAGACTCTCGTCCCCCAACATCTCCAGAGGAATCTTCGCAAATTTCCCGTTCATGCGTTTTACCTCCTATGTCTCTATACAACCTGCCGGGGCTCGAGAGCGTCGACCCAGGACCGCAAATCCGTGAGGCGATAGTAGCAGCGTCCGCCGACACGTACGAATGGAGGTGCGGGCGTCCGATTCTTTCTCAAGCCTTCGCAACGGGATTTGCGTAGGTAGGAGACGGAAACGCCAAGGCGCTCCGCCGCCTGGACGTCGCTGAGCAGCATCGAGTCTAGGGATTCTTCGGGCTCTGGAACATATCTGACGGCACGATTGCGGATCGTCATGCCCTCCACCCCCTCATGCCGTGTCCGAACCCCTCCATGCAGCAACAGCCGAGGCAACGCCACGGACGGAACGGTTTTTCCCAAACTGAGAGACAGTAGGGGGAAGGATTAGGAAAAGCTCTGTGATGAGATGTGCTTGATGAAGTTCCGGGTGAATCCGAGTCTGAACCTGCTTCTGAACCGGACCCTCCGTCGTCGCCGGAATCGTCGTCCCCGTTTGCCGCCGAACGCCTTGGAGCGCTGCGATAGGTACGCATGCGGGGACGAAGGGGAAGCCGCTTGAACGCACGGCAGGTTTGACCGAAGCGGATTGCCGTCTTTTGCCGGGAACGGCCAACCGCATTTCCCGACCAGCGAAGCAGGGCGGCCAGAGGAATATTCAGCAGGCCTGCCGTAAAAAGCCATAAGGGCAGGACAATGCTGGCGCCGGAGAGACCGACCAAAAGAGCGAGGCCGAATTGGGCCTTCGCCACCTTACCGAGAGTATTTCCTGCCCAAGCCGCATTTTGAGGGAAATAAGAAAACCTCCTGCTCAGCTCACCCTTCACTGCGAAATAACTCTTGCTTGGAGCCCACGCACTCACGAAAAACCACCTTCTTTCCGTCTCGCCAAAACAAACTCGCTCTCGAAGTCACAGGGCATTGCCGTAATATTTTCATCGACAATGTGTTGTCCCTTGTCCCCTTGTTCGACTTCAACCTGGCTTTTCATCTCCTCTCGGATGGGTTACGAGTCATGATATCGGACTGAGGAAAAAAGTCAAGCTAAAAATCAGCTGTGGCAATGCTTTATAAAAACAAAAAGGAACAAGGTGAACAAAAAAGGAAAACGAAGGAAAGAAACGGGCAAGAAAAGAAAGAAGGGCAAAAAAATATCCGCCAAAATACCGTATTTTCTATAGAGGGTTTTCTCTGCTGTAAATATGCTGTAAAGAAAAGGAAAAGGGTTCAGGAGAAAATCCCCTGAACCCTTGCTATCCGTGGTGGGCGATACTGGGTTCGAACCAGTGACCTCTTCCGTGTGAAGGAAGCGCTACTACCGCTGAGCTAATCGCCCTCAACGGGAAATCATTATACACAAAGACCGGGGGAAGCACAAGGGGCGTTTTCGTTCCCAAATCCACGGGAACGCAAAGCGCGGGCAAAGTAAAGGGCCAGGCAGAGGAAA
>CAUPUB010000005.1:0-41330 GCA_963514535.1 uncultured Fretibacterium sp. | reverse complement strand
TCTCTTTGATTTGTGGCATCTATAATTTTCAACATGGTTAGTGGACAGGTCTATTCCCCCAATGCAAGGGGTTTCCATTGCGAAGGGGTGGCTTCCAGATGGATTGGAGGCTGTTCGAGGGAAACGATTTGATCTTATTTGTCTTTTTGATGTCCTGGAACATATTGAACGTGATGAAGACTCCTTGGCCGCCCTTGGAGACCATATTCGTCCCGGAGGGAAATTGTTGCTGACGGTTCCCGCTTATCAGTGGATGTTCGGAACCCACGACAGGATTCTGGGGCATTACCGCCGCTATACCAGGACACGGCTCCAGAACCTTTGTATACGGCAGGGATATGGGGTTTTGTATGCAGGCTACATCAATTCTCTGCTGTTCCCTTTGATGGCGGTGGCACGAGTATTCAACCGATTTCGTGGGGAAGGGAGCTCAACGGGGACGAATGTGCCGCCCTTTGGCCTTAATTCTTTGCTGTACGCATTGTTTTCGATTGAAGCATTTTGGGTTCCCTGCCTTTCCATCCCTTTCGGGGGATCTGTGGTTTTGCTGTGCGGGAGATAGAGAGGGCAAAAGAGGAGCTGTCGCAACCTGCGGATTGGGGAATTTCTTGCATCCTTGACATCACCACATACAAATGTGATGTGGGAATGGTATGATTGGAGCGTAGCGATCGATTCGAAGCGCTTCCCTCTTGACAGAGCGGCCCTGTCGTAACAATATGAGAGAGAGGGCGCCGTCGCCTCGGATTGGAGTGTATTGGTGATATGGAACTGTGTCATATCGATGGGCGTTTTGTCCCCCCGGCAGAGGCGGTTCTGCCCGTCAGCGACCTGATCATCCAACGGGGTGTCGGGGTCTTCGAGACGGTCGGGACCTATGAGAAGAGGCCCCTGATGCTGACGCCCCATCTGGAGCGCCTCCTGGCCGGGGCGGAACGTCTGCGGATTCGTCCGGCGCTCTCCCTCGCTGAGATGCGGGATGTCGTGAAGGAGGGAATCGCCCGCCTGGACGCAGAGCTCCAGGTCAAGGTCTACCTTACCGGAGGGGATGTCTTCGATGAGGTAAAGGGGTTTGTGTCCCCTCGTTTTTTTGTCGTCTTCGAGCGGTTGGTCCTTCCGTCCCCCCGGCTCTACGAGACGGGCGTAGCTCTCCAGCCCGTGGACGGGGGGCGCGAGAATCCCAAGGTCAAGAGTGTTGACTATCGGGCGGCCTATACCCTCCCTCCGGGCGCCTTCGAGGTGCTCTATTGCCCAGCGGGGGAGATCACCGAGGCGGGGCACAGTTCCTTCTTCCTTGTCCGGGACGGGGCGTTGATCACGGCCCCGCTGTCCCGCGTCCTGGGGGGGACCACGCGCAGGGCGATCCTGGAGCTCGCGAGTGGTTCCGGCATATCCGTGGAGGAGCGCTGTCCGATGCTGTCGGAGCTGGACCTGGCCGACGAGGCCTTCATCACGGGGAGCGTCAAGAAGGTGCTGCCCGTCGTGAGGGTCGGGGACAGGATGGTCGGGACCGGCAGGCCGGGCCCCATGACGCTGCGCCTGTCGAGGCTCTACCTGGACCATATCCGGAGGTGGCTGGAATAAATGTGGGGAGGCGAAGGGAGGAAGGTGCCCCGATGGCGTTCTCCGTTTTGACGATCAACCCAGGCTCCACCAGCACCAAACTGGCCCGCTTCGAGGACGAGGGGTGCGTGTGGCAGGATGTCCTTCGCCACACGGCGGAGGAGCTGGCGCCGTTCGACACAGTCTCGGAACAGCTTGATTTTCGCCTTGGGCTCGTCCGGTCGGCCCTTGCGGTGCACGACGGTGGGGCAGTCCGACTGGACGCCGTCGTCGGGCGCGGCGGGATCATCGACCCCCTGCCCGGGGGGACGTATCGCGTCGATCCGGTGCTGGTGGATCGCCTCAGGCTGGGCAGGCCGTGGGATCATCCCTCGAACCTGGGAGGGGTCCTCGCCTTTGCCCTGGCTGAGCCCCTGGGGATCCCCGCCTTTATCGTCGATCCCGTGTGCGTGGACGAGATGGCGCCGGAGGCGAAGATCACGGGGCTTCCCGGGCTGCCCAAGCCCTCCCTGTTGCACGCGCTCAACGTCAAGGCGATGGTCCGGCGTGCGGCGCACGACCTCGGGAAAACCTGGAACGAGCTCAACTGCGTCGTCGTCCACCTGGGGGGCGGCGTCAGCGTCGTCGCCCACAGGAGGGGACGCGCCGTCGACGTGAACAGCGCCAACGAGTGGGGGCCCTTCTCGCTGGACAGGGCCGGTGGGCTGCCGGTCGGGGAGTTTGCGCGCCTCTGCTTCAGCGGGCGGTACAGCGAGGGGGACATCCGGCAGAAGCTGACCTCCGGCGGCGGGCTTCGTGCCTATATTGGGACGAACGACATGCTGGAGGTCAACCGGCGCATCCAGGCCGGGGACGATGAGGCCGCGCTTTATCGCCGGGCCATGATCTGGCAGATCGCAAAGGAGGTCGGGGCCCAGGCCGTCTCGGTCGGGGAGCCCGTCGATGCCGTCATCCTCACGGGGGGGATCGCCCACGATTCCGGGTTCGTCCGCCTCCTCCTGGAGCGGGTGCAGTGGATCGCACCCTGCCTGGTGTATCCTGGGGAGGACGAGCTTCTGGCCCTGGCGCAGGGGGCCCTGCGCGTGCTGAGGGGCGAGGAGCCGGCGCGGGACTATGCCTCGAGCGTCCTGCGTCGATAATCGGTGTGTATCGGCCGAAAGCGGCCGTGAAAGCAGCTGTATTGAAGGCTTATTTATTCAACGGAAGGCTTTTTCAAAATCCAATACAACGGGGAGGAAATTTGATTATGGACCAGATTCGTTCGCTGTCTCAGATGATTGAGGAGGCCAAGAAACTTTGCGCGAGCAAGGGGAAAAAGCGTGTTTCCGTCGCGATGGCCGAGGATGCGGGGCTGATCTCCGCCATAGAGGAGGCCCGAAAGACGGGGCTCGTCGAGGCGACCCTCGTGGGCAATGTGGAGAAGGTCAAAGCCTGCATCGCCGAGGCTGGGGCGTCGGAGAAGGATTACACGATCATCGATGAGAGGAACGAGGCCAAGTGCGGGCTCGTCGCCGTGACCGAGGTCTCCTCGAAGCGCGCCGACATCTACATGAAGGGACAGCTGCACACGGACCACTTCCTGCGCGGGATGCTGAACAAGGAGGTCGGGCTGCGCAGCGGTAAGGTCATCTCCCACTGCTACTTCCACCAGATCGAGGGCCTCGACCGCATCCTCTTCGTCTCCGACGCCGCGTTCAACCCCTATCCCGACCTGAAGCAGAAGGCCGACATCCTGAAGAACACCGTCAGCTTTGCCCGTGCCCTGGGCGTGGAGTGCCCCAAGGTGGCCTGTCTGGCGGCCGTCGAGATGGTCAACCCCGACATGCCCTGTACCCTGGATGCCTGTGCGCTGGTCCAGATGAATAAGCGCGGACAGATCAAGAACTGCATCGTGGACGGCCCCCTGGCGCTGGACAACGCCATCAACGAGGAGGCCGCGAAGATCAAGAAGATCGATTCCCCCGTCGCGGGACGCGCGGACATCCTGCTGGTCCCCCATATCGACGCCGGAAACATGATGGCCAAGGCGATCGTCTACTTCTCCAAAAACGAGACGGCGGGGATCATCGTCGGCGCGGCGGCGCCGGTCATCCTGACGAGCCGCGCGGACTCCCCGCGCGCCAAGATGCTCTCCATCGCGGCGGCCGTCATGATGGCCCACCACGCCGGGTAGGGATATCCGGGTAGAATGCACGACAGGAGGGCCGGCGCTCAGGCAAAAATCGGCCCTCCGTTTCCAGAGAGGAGAGGTCGAGGATGAAGATTTTTGTCATCAACCCAGGGTCCACCAGCACGAAGGTCGCGCTTTTCGATGGGACGCAGTGCCTTTGGACGGAGACCCAGCGCTACGATACCACCGAGCTGGAGTCGTTCGCCTCGGTGACGGAGCAGGAGGGCTTTCGATACGACCGCATCGCACAGATCCTTAAGGACAAGGGTGTGGAGCCCTCCTCCTTTGCCGCGGTCGTGGGGCGCGGGGGGCTTTTGAAGCCGATCCCCGGCGGGACCTACAGGGTCGGGGCCCGGATGCTCGAGGATCTGAAGAGCATGGCCTATGGTTCCCACGCCAGCAATTTGGGCGCTGCCCTGGCCGTGCGCTTTGCCGCGGCGGCGGGGGATGTGCCGGCCTTCATCGTAGACCCCGTCGTGGTGGATGAGCTGGCCGACGAGGCCAGGGTCTCCGGGCTTCCCGAGATCCCCAGGATCTCCATATTCCATGCGCTGAACCAGAAGGCTGTAGCGCGGCGTGCGGCGGAGGAGCTCGGCAAGCCCATCTCGGAGTGTCGCCTGGTGGTGGCGCACATGGGCGGCGGTATCTCCGTGGGGGCGCACTGTGGTGGGCGCGTGATCGACGTCAACAACGGCCTGGACGGCGAGGGGCCGATGTCCCCGGAGCGTTCGGGCAGCCTGCCGGTGGGGGGACTGGCGTCCCTCTGTTTCAGCGGTAGGTACACCCTCGCGGAGGTCCGGAAGATGATCTGCGGCCGCGGCGGCCTTGTTGCCCACCTGGGGACGAACGACCTGCGCGAGGTGGAAAAGCGTGTCGTTGCAGGCGATGATAAGGCGCGGCTCGTGTTCGACGCGCTGTGCCTCCAGATAGCCAAGGAGATCGGCGGCAGTGCCACCGTGCTCAAGGGGCAGGTTGATGCCGTCGTCCTGACAGGGGGGCTGGCCTACAGCGACCGGCTCTGCGAGGCGGTGACCGCGCGCGTCGCTTTCATCGCGCGCGTCCTGCGTTACCCCGGGGAGGACGAGATGCAGGCTCTGGCCGATGGGGCGCTGCGCGTCCTGGAGAATCGGGAGCCCGCGCTGGACTACAAGTAGCCGTCCTTCCTTTTGGGCGGCCCTAAATCGATTGGGAAAAGAACGGGACGGAGTTCGTGCGAACTCCGTCCCGTTCTTTCCAGGGAGATTTAATTTTTACGGAAATTCTATTGATTTTGATTCTGCAAAAAGATGCGCTCCCGTGCCTGCTGTATCGTCGCGATGAGCCTCACGATATAGGTGTTGGACCATTCCCTTCCTGTAAACACCATCTCCGTGAGCATCGTCGAGAGCACAAGGAGGAGACATCCGATGCAGGCCAGCAGGACAATGGCGATCTGCTTTCGAATGTTGGGCTTCGTATAGGATTCGTGGATTTCGACATCCTTGGGCTCTTGAACGTGGAACCCCTTTTGACGGAGCTTTTCCCGCTCCCACTTTTCCCAAAGGCTCATGGTGTCACCATCCTTTCTGCGGTTTTGTTTTGATTCCTTCGTCTTCCCTCACTCATTTTCCCTCACTGTCCGCGGCGGCGTCTGGAAAGGAACACCGCAGCTCCGGCCAGGGACATGAGGGGAAATCCCCAGGCACTGCACCCGCCGCCCTCTTCCTTTTCCTTGCTTGGCCGTTTGTCCCCCGACTCGGGGTAGCCCGGCTGGGGATTCGAACCCGCTGCCGCGACGTAGAAGCTCAGGTTCCATTTCCCGTCCGCAGCGCCGTCGCCCAGGAGGACGTAGGGGACCTCGTCGTCCCTCACGATCTCACAATAGGCGGTATATTGAGCCTTGGGGCTCTTGGCGTCCGCCATCAGGACGATCAGGTCCAGGTAGAGGCAGTCGTCATGGATGAAGGCGCGCACGCACTCCCTCAGGTCCGCCCCACGGTTTCCGATGGCGGAGAAGAGGTTCATGTCGCGTTCGTTGGTCTGCGTGGAACGGACCCACACCGTTCCGAATCGGGCGAAGCGTTCCAGAAGCTGAGCTTCCGTGGCCTGCTCCAGATCCTCCCAGTGCCCGACGAGCAGCTGCTCCTGCCGGGGGATGCAGAGGCGGATCTGCACGGGCAGCACGGCGATCTGAGCGGGGACATCCCGGGATACGATGTCTCCGGAGGCGTCCCGGGAGACGATCTCCCGGTCCATCGAGACCAGGCCCGCGGGGACGAGCGAGGCGATCTCGAAGGAGTTCAGGGCTTCGGCCTTGATGTACTTGTCCGACACCCCGCCGAAGCCGTATCCTCCCCTCGGCATGACGGGGGGCTTGCCCATCAGCAGGGTGAGCTCGCGCTCGGTGTTCGTCTCGTTTTTGACGACATCCGCGAAGGTCATGTCGAAGGCCGTCGCCCTCCAGCGGTATCGGTTCCCCGTAAAGGACGAATAGACCCGGCCCAGCCGCGTCATGCCGCCGATCCGGCGGTAGAAGAGGCGTAGGTCGTACTTCTTCCCCTCGTCGGAGAACGGATAGAGGCGGAAGGACTCGCTGGACCCGTAGGTCGTGTCGATCTTATTCCTGTAGACGGTAACCAGCCCCGGAGCGACCTGGCTCTGCTCGTCCAGCAGGAAATACGCCGGAAGGCTGCCATAGAGATCGGGCGTGAGATCGTAACGCCAGTGAAGGGACTCCAGATCCCTGGGGCCCCGCCCGCCGATCAGGTCATCTGAGGCGGGGACGCCCAGGGTGTCGTATCGCTGGACGCGGTAGCGGGTGCCGGTGCGGTTCGTGATGCGGGAGAGCAGCGTGTAGGTGGGCATCCGCCCCCCGTAGGGGGTCATGATGAAGAGGGTCCCGAGATTGCGCGTCATATTGTCGGACACGCCCCAACGAAACTTCGTGCGGGTGATCACGTCTCCGATCACGTCGCCGCTGACGTAGCCCCCGCTGAGGTCCCCGCTGGTCTCCTGGATGGTCATGTCGAAGTAGAGCTCGTTTCCGGGGTCGGAGGCGGGGCCGTCATGGACGTTGGCGACAACCAGAGGGACATTGATCGATTCCCTGTAGCCCGTATAGCCCAGGTCGAGGCTCACGGACTGACGGAAGGCCGCGTGCCCCGTGACACTGCCGTAGTTGTCCGTCTCGTTGGCAAGGAAACGAAACGTCTGTTCCATGGAGTCCCGGGGCGCGACGCGCTGGGGGTTTTTTGGGGTCGCCTGCACGTCGTAGTTTGGGATGTCGTTGATCAGGATGTCCTGCATGGCGTCGCGCGAGACGATGTCGTTGGATTCGGGGGTGGGCCACGGGAAATGGTGCCCCCGATCGTTGGCGAAACGGATCTTCAGGTCGCCGCGGCCCTCCGGGATCACCAGGAAGAGGGAGTCGATGGGATCCATGTAGGGATCGTAGAGCGGCCCGACGGGGTAGGGCTGCCACTCGTCGATATAGACGCGATTGCGGTCATATACGAGGTCCGCCGAGGTCACAATCGCCCTCTCGGTCCCCGCGCCCCGGGTGCGCAGGTAACGGATGTGGGTGTCGTCGGTGTTGTAGTATCTCCAGAACCAGTTCTCGAAGCTCGTAGCGAACCACTGGGCCCCCGCAATCGTGTGTCCGTCCCTGGAGCCGCTGACGTCCCGGAGCTGATAATGGTAGTTTGACGGATAGGGGTGTATGGGGTCGTCGACGATCGCCCCGTACGCAGCGGCCCCCCACAGGGCCGACAAGGCGAAGGACAGGACAAAAAATCCGGACAACAGGTGCGTTGTTTTTCTCATGAGCGGGATAAACCTCCAGACTTGGACTTCCACACTTGGATTTTCAGGCTCGACGCCTTTGAACTTTGCCTTTGAACTTTCTCCCCAAACCCAAACGCCGGACGCGTGGGAAAATGCCCCTCTTCGCAAAAGCTCCCGTCCCTTTCGATAACCCAAAAATACAAAAGAGACTCCAATATTATACGTCATTATGGCTGTCCCGGCTTATCTCCGCAGTCATAAAGTCCTTCCACCGTCCCTGCCCGTTCGCAGTTTGGGCTCGACGCTCTCCATGCCCTGCTCTCCATGCCCTCCATGGGGTTCCGGCCCCTTCCTTTGTAGAGGACGGCGGAAAAATCCGTAGTTTCACTCTCTGACTTGTATTGACATTTAAGGCGTCCCTTGCTAATCTTGAGCGCGTGTTTGGGATGTTGTCACTCGCCTTTCAGGAGTGCTAATTGGAGTGCTGATTGGAGAGCTAATTGACAGTGGGCGCTAATCGATAATGGTGGTTGTGCGGAGGTGAGGAGCGGTGACGGAGCGGCAGCTGGGGATCATCCTCGCGGTGGTCTACGAGTACATCAAGACGGGGGAGCCCGCCGGGTCCCGGACCATCACGAAGAAGTACATCCGCGGGCTGAGCCCCGCCACGGTACGCAACGAGATGGCGGATCTCGAGGAGATGGGGTATTTTTACCAGCCCCATACGTCCTCCGGCCGGCTGCCGACGGCCAAAGCCTATCGGGTCTATGTGGATTCCGTCACGGCGCGGGCCCGGAGCCGTCCCAGCGAGGCCGAGACCTGGCATCGGGAATTGGCCGGGCGCCGCAGCGGGGTGGAGGGGCTCCTGACCTACGTCACACACCTCCTGGCCCGTCTCACCAAGTGCGTCGCGGTCGCGGCGGTCCCGGGGCTCGACGACGCGGAGATCTGGCATATCGATCTCGTGCCGCTGGGCGGGACCCACATCCTGGCCCTGATCGTCCTGAAGGGCGGGCTGGTGCACCATTCGCAGTTCGACCTTCCCAGCGAGGTCGAGCCCGGACTCCTCGAGGAGCTGAGCCGGCGTATCAATACCGTCGCGTCGGGCCGGTCCTGGAGCGACGTGCGCGACGTGCTGTTCCAGTACGTGCAGGGCGGCCTGGAGGACGCCGAGGCGGCCTGCCGGTCGGCCATCAGGGAGCTCGACGAGTTCCTGACCGTGCAGAACTATCGTTTCTTCAGCAGCGGGGCCAAGCACATCCTGAATTTGCCGCACTTCCAGACCCTGTCGCGGCTCCAGGCGGTCCTCTCCCTGCTGGAACAGGAGAAGCCCCTGGCCAACATGATCGAGAAGTGCCGGAGGAGCGAGGCGCTGAACGTCTCGATCGGGGAGGAGAACGAGACGGAGGGCATGCAGGAGAGCTCCATGATCCTCATCCCCGCCCGGCTTCGGCAGCAAAAGGCGGTTTTGGGCCTGATCGGCCCCCTGCGAATGGATTACGAACGCTCCATCTCCGTGCTGGAGTCCCTGGCGAGCGCCCTGGACGAGGAAGCGGAGGAATAGGCGGTTCGATTACGGGCCCGGCGGGTAGGGGGGACGGAGTTCCCGGCCTCCGCGCCGCCGAAGGCCCTGGTTGGGAGATGATGACGTGATGGACGACCGTATTCGGGAGGAGCTCAAGCCCTCCGGCAGCGGTGACGGGGATTTTGAGGCGCATCCGGAGGCGGGGGAGCGCGTGAAGGAATACGTCCTGGAGGACGGGGTCCTGAGGGAGGATGGGGAGGCCGCCCCGGAGACGACGCCTTCCTCTTCCTCCGAGGAGGGTGCGTTGGGGAAGCGCGTCGCCGAACTCGAGGGAGAGCTGGCGGCGGCGCGGGCGGACTTCTACAATTACCGCCAGCGCATGACGAAGGAGCGGCAGCAGATGCGCAGGCTGGTCACCGACGACACGATCGCGGCCCTCCTGCCCGTCCTGGACAACCTGGACCGGGCGCTGGCCGTCCCGGAGGACGGAAGCGCAAAGGACGTCCTGGTGGGGGTGGGGATGGTGCGGCGTCAGTTCCTCTCGACGCTCGAGGAGCTGGGGGTCCGGATCATCCCCACCGAGGGAGCCTCCTTCGACCCCGCGCTGCACGATGCGGTGGAGATGGTTTCCGTGGAGGACCCCGAGCAGGATGGCCGGATACTGGAGGAACTGACCCGAGGCTACCGGACGGACGAGAGGGTGCTGCGGGCGTCCCGTGTCACGGTGGGCAAGGCATGATTACGGTTCGGCGCCCTCCGGCACAAAGGGCCGGAGAGCGTTTGCGGACGATAAGACGAGAAATAGAGGAAAAACCGATTTCAGAAGCTGAAAATTGCGCATACAGGGGGAAATGAAAATGGCAAAAGTTGTGGGAATCGATCTTGGAACGACGAACAGCTGCATCGCGGTGCAGGAGGGCGACCAGACGACGATCATCGCCAATTCCGAGGGGATGAGGACGACCCCGTCCGTCGTGGCCTTCACGAAGGAGGGGGAGCGTCTGGTTGGCCAGCTGGCCAAGCGCCAGGCCATCGTCAACGCCGACCACACCATCATGTCGATCAAGCGCGAGATGGGTACGGACTACCGCGTGGACATCGACGGAAAGAAATATTCGCCGCAGGAGATCTCCGCGATGATCCTGCAGAAGCTGAAGCGCGACGCGGAGGACTACCTCGGCGAGCCGGTTACCCAGGCGGTCATCACGGTTCCGGCCTACTTCACGGACGCCCAGCGCCAGGCGACGAAGGACGCGGGCACCATCGCGGGGCTCGAGGTCCTGCGCATCATCAACGAGCCGACGGCGGCCTGCCTTGCCTACGGGGAGAACAAGAAGGAGGAGCACAAGATCCTGGTGTTCGACCTCGGCGGCGGCACGTTCGACGTCTCGATCCTGGATGTGGGCGAGGGCGTGTTCGAGGTCCTGGCGACCGCCGGAGACAACCGGCTGGGCGGCGACGACTGGGACAACCGGATCGTCGACTGGATGACGGCCGAGTTCAAGAAGAGCGAGGGAATCGACCTCAAGAACGACCGGATGGCGATGCAGCGCCTGCGCGAGGCCGCCGAGAAGGCCAAGGTCGAGCTCTCCTCCATGACGGAGACCACGATCTCTCTGCCCTTCATCACGGCGAATCAGAGCGGGCCCAAGCACCTGGAGATGAAGCTGACCCGGGCGAAGTTCGAGGAGATGACGGCGGACCTCATGGACCGCACGATCAACCCGACGAAGCGCGCGCTCGATGACTCCGGCCTGAAGACGAACGAGGTCGACAAGGTCCTGCTCGTCGGTGGCTCGACCCGCATGCCGATGGTGCAGAAGAAGATCGTCGAGCTGCTGGGCAAGGAGCCGACGAAGGGCATCAACCCGGACGAGTGCGTTGCAGCGGGCGCGGCCATCCAGGGGGCGATCCTGAAGGGCGACCACAAGGACATCGTGCTGGTGGACGTCACCCCGCTCTCGCTCGGACTCGAGACCTTGGGCGGCGTGTTCACCAAGGTCATCGAGCGGAACACGGCGATCCCGGTGTCGAAGAGCCAGGTGTTCACGACGGCGGCGAACAATCAGACACAGGTGGAGATCCTCGTGCTCCAGGGGGAGCGCTCTATGGCGGCGGACAACGTGAAGCTGGGGCAGTTCGTCCTGGACGGCATCCCGCCCGCACCGCGCGGCATTCCGCAGGTCGAGGTGACCTTCAATATCGACGTCAACGGCATCTTGAATGTCTCCGCCAAGGATAAGGGGACGGGCAAGGCCCAGAAGATCACCATCCAGTCCTCGAACCTCTCCAAGGAGGATATCGAGCGCATGAAGAACGACGCGGAGGCCAACGCGGACGAGGATGCGAAGAAGCGCGAGGCCGCCGAGGTCCGCAACGAGTCCGACACCGCGGTGTTCGCCGCGGAGAAGCTGTTGAACGACCTTGGGGATAAGATGAGCGCGGAGGAGAAGGGAAAGGTCAACTCCAGGCTCGACGATCTGAAGCGCGCCATCGAGGCGAACGATGGCGCCAGGATGAAGAGCTGCAAGGAGGAGCTCGAGAGGACGCTCCAGGAGTTCTCCACACGGCTCTATCAGGCCGCCGGCCAGGGGAGCCCCAGTGCCTCCGACGCCTCGGCCTCGGCCGGCGGCGCGGGAGCGTCCTCGTCGGACGGCGATACGGTGGACGCCGAGTTCAGCGACCAGGGGCAGGCCTGATTGAAGTCCAATCGATTGAAGTCCGCTCGGAATTGGGATAAGCTATAATGGAACGGAGGACGGAGGGGATTTTACCCTTCCGTCCCTTTTGATTAGGGCCCGAGGGGACCCGCGCGGCCTCACGGGGACGCGACCTGGTGACGTAACGGGGTGTGTTTGTTTTGGAAGATTTGTATCAGATCCTGGGTGTTGCACGCGACGCCTCTCAGGCGGAGATCAAGAGGGCGTACCGCCAACTTGCGCGCCAGTACCATCCGGATGCGAACCATGGCAGCGGGGAGGCCGAGGAAAAGTTCAAGAAGATCAACGCGGCGTACTCCGTGCTGAGCGATCCCGAAAAACGGGCGAGGTACGACCAGTTCGGCTCTGCCGACGGAGCGGATCCCTTTGGGGGCGGCGGGTTTGCGGGGGATTTCGGGGACATCTTCGGAGACCTCTTCGCCCAGGTATTCGGGGGGGGGATGGGACGCCGCCAAGCCGACCCCACCGCGCCGCGCCGCGGTGGAGACCTGGAGATGGCGCTGAGCGTCTCCCTGCTAGAGGCCGCCAACGGGGTGACCCATACCCTGGAGGTCCCCCGTTGGGAGGCATGCGAGGGTTGCGGGGGCACCGGGGCCAGGCCCGGCACGTCCCCCGAGACCTGTGCGACCTGCGGAGGACGCGGACAGGTGGAGCAGGTGCAGCGAACCCTCTTCGGCCAGTTCGTCTCCGTAACCGTCTGCCCGGAATGTCAGGGACGCGGGAAGATCGTCCGCGAGAAATGCCCCGACTGCGGCGGCCGCGGACAGGTACGGCGAAAGCACAAGCTCGAGGTCAAGGTCCCCGCGGGGGTGGAACGGGGAACGCGGCTGCGCATCACGGGGGCCGGCGAGGCCGGGGTCAACGGCGGTCCTCAGGGCGACCTCTACCTGCTGATCGACGTGAAGCCGGACAAGGCGTTCGAGCGGGATGGGGCGGACCTGCACACCCGCCTCCTTCTGACCTATCCGCAGGCGGTGCTGGGCGCGGAGGTGGAGGTCTCCACCCTGATCGACGGCGTGGAGAAGATCGGCGTACCTGCCGGAACCTCGCACGGTCAGGTGCTGAAGGTTCGAGGCAAGGGGATGCCGCGCCTGCGCGGCCCTCGAGGCCGCGGGGACCTTTACGTCCATGTGTTCGTCGATATCCCCTCCCGGCTGACGGACCGACAGAGAGAGTTGATTACGGAGCTGGCTGGCGAGATGAAGACCCCGGTCGGATCCGGAGAGCCGGGGCTCTTCGAGAAGTTCAAGAAGCTCTTCGAGTAGCGGACGGCGTCCGCCGTTTTCGCCCTGGAGGACGCCGGGGAATACGGGAACCGCTTGAAGAAAGCCTATTTGAAGGAAGCTCATTTGAAGGAAGCTCATTTGAAGGAAGCTCATTTGAAGGAAGCTCATTTGAAGGAAGCTCATTTGAAGAAAGCTCATTTGAAGAAAGCCCGCGTCCGTAGTTTTCGTTATTTACGCCCCTTGCGGGGACTGCTATACTGTCCCAGAAGGTTAATATTGGTCAATCAGGGGCTGATAAACGATGTCCGTCCAGTATAAGGACTATTACGAGATCCTGGGGGTGCCGCGCACCGCGACGGCCGACGAGATCCGCAAGGCATACAGGAAGCTGGCGAAGAAGTATCATCCGGACGTCTCAAAGGAGAAGGATGCGGATGCCCGCTACCGGGAGATCAACGAGGCCTACGAGGTTCTGAAGGACCCCGACAAGCGCGGCCGCTACGATACCCTCGGGGCGAACTGGGAGCAGGGCCAGGACTTCACGCCCCCGCCCGGATGGCAGGGCGGAGGCACGCGCGTGGAGTTCGGCGGGGACATGGGCGGATTCAGCGATTTCTTCAAGACGATCTTCGGCGGAGGGTTCGCGGATATCTTTGCCGGGGCGGGAAGCTACGCACCGGTGCGCCGGGACAGCGAGGTCGATCTGGAACTGACGCTGGAGGACGCCGCCCGCGGGGGGACTCACACCCTGGTGATGCGCTCGCCCGACGGCGGCCAGAGGTCGATCAACGTGCGGCTTCCGCAGGGCGTATCGGAGGGAGCCCAGATCCGCCTGCCGGGCAGGGCGAACGGGGGGGGCGACCTCTACGTCAATCTGCACCTGGCGCCGCATCCCGTGTTCCAGGTCGATGGCTACGACCTGACGCGCAGTGTCAGGGTCGCGCCATGGGACGCCGTGCTGGGGCATGAGGTCTCGGTGGAGACACTGTCGGGCAGCGTTACGATGAAGCTCCCGCCCGGGACGCAGAGCGGCCAGCGCCTGCGCTTGCGCGGCAAGGGGCTTCCCCGGCGGGGCGGGGGCAATGGCGACCTATTCGTGCGGGTGGAGGTGTCTCTGCCCCGGCGCCTGACGGAACGGCAGAGGGAGTTGTGGGAGGAATTGTCGAAGCTGGGGGCCTAGGGGCTCCAAAGAATGACGGGCTTCATGGGGAGAGAGGGCCCCATGAGGATGGCGAGGCAAAGATCTGCCCCGGTTTTCCGCTTTCGGCGGCCCCCGGGGCAGCGTCGTCTTGAGGACAGGCTCGTGTCCCCGTTGCTACATGCAGAAATACCAGGCGAAGGGCGAGAGCAGAAACACGGTCAGTACGGCGCGGATGACGTAGATGCAGGTCAGTTTGCCGGGACTCAGAGGAATCGAGGAGTTCAGGATGAGGACTCCGACCTCCGTCATGTAGATCAGCCCGGTCGCGGAGATCCCTGCGCACATGAAGCGGGCGGCGTCCGTGTGGACCGTGGAGCCCACGACGGCGGCCAGGAACTGATCGGCGTAGCTCAGGATGAAGGCAACGCCGACCTCGCCAGCCTCGGGAATCCGCATCAGCTCGAGCATCCAGGCGAACGGGCGGGCCAGGAACTGGAAGACGGGCGTATTGTTGGCGACGAGCAGAACCAGGGTCCCCCAGGAGATGACCAGCGGCATCGTGCTCACGAGCAGCGAGAGCAGCGTCCTGACGAATGCGGAGGCGGTGTCCGAAAGTTTCTGCCTCCCGGCTCGCTCGACGGCCAGTTTCAGCGCCCACTCCCCCAGTTTCGCATCCTTGGGCATGTCGTCTCCGGCGTGCTGTTTCCCCGCCTTTCCCGAAAAGGTGTCCGGTATCGACGAGAGCGGCCAGATCCGGGGCATGATGAGGGCCAGGATGAAGGTGACGGTGTAGACCGAGAACAGGATCTGGAGGTACTTGTGGGGTAGCTTGACGAAGTCGGCCATGACGTAAATGTACGCCACGCTGATGACCGAGAAGGTGCTGGAGATGATGGCGGCCTCGCGGTCGGAATAATAGCCCTGATCGTGAACTTTTGTGGTGATGACCACCCCGACGGAACTGCTGCCGACCCATGAGGCCAGACAGTCGATCGCAGCCCGGCCCGGCAGCTTGAAAAGCGGGCCCATGATCGGCCGGGCGAAGGTACCGACGTACTCCATCAGGCCGTAGTCCGTGAGGAGAGGGACGAACGCCGCGAGCACCGAGAAGACGATCAGCAGGGCGGGAGCCAGAACCAGGCCGGGAGTGCCCCCATTGTCCATGTTCCAGATGACCTCGGGCCCAATCTTATAGAGGATGACGACGTAAAGGACGGCCCCCAGCAGGCGTGAGCCCAGCCAGAAGGGCGAGACGCAGAACAGCTCCCTCAGAAACGGGCTCCTCGTGACGAAGCGGGGTTTCGCGAGGACGGCCCAAAGGCTCGCGGCCGCGCTGAGAACGACCGCGACCATCGCGGCCGTCGGGAGATAGGGCTTCAGAACCCCGCCCTTCCCCACATCGATCAGGATCCCGAGGACCGTGTTGAGGGTCCCCTTGTCCGGTATGGGCATGAGAAAGGCCAAGGCGCCGGCAAGGGAGGGGATCACGAACTTCAAGATCTGTCCGGCCGTATACGTTTTCCTCTCATCGTTCCACATTTTCTCCATCTTCCTCACTCTCTGTTCTCATGTCGGTGTGCATGGTACGCACGCCATGCCCTCGCCAGTCTAGCCACGCCCTCATCCATACGGTCCAGGGGGATCCTGGCGTAGGATAGACGGAAGGCCCGGTCGCCCCTGTCGTCCCCATCCGGAAAGAACACGTTCCCCGGGATGAGGCCGATTCCCTCGTGCTGCACGGCGTACCGTGCAAATGCGGCGGAGTTGAAGCCACTCATATCGTCCGGCCCCTGTCCCCAGATGAAAAAGCCCCCTTTCGGACGGTTCGTCCGCAGCCCTAACGGTGTCAGCCGTTCTTCTGCGAGGCCCAGCATCGTGTCCCGACGGCTTCGGTACTCCCTGCGGAGGCCCTCCACATGTTTTTCGAAATCCAACGTGCGCATCAGATGCAGGATGGCCCTCTGCATGAGTAGTGCCGGCCCCAGCCCGTCGCAGACGCACAGGGCAAGGAAAACATCCCTCAGGGCGGGAGGCACGACGGCCCAGCCGATGCGCAGGCCCGGCGCGACGATCTTGGAGAACGTGTTGCAGTGGATGACGCGCCGGTCGTCGCCGGCGAGCTCCAGATAGCTTGTCGGGACGGGGCCGTCGTAGCCAAGATAGTGATAGGGATCGTCTTCGACGATGGCGACGTCGTGTCTGCGGAGGATGTCCAGCACGCGCAGCCTGCGTTCCAGAGGCGTCGTACAGCCGCTGGGGTTCTGGAAATTGGGGATCGTATAGAGGAATCGAGCCTCCTTCAGCTGCGGCGTCCGTTCGAGCTCCTCAGGAAGGATCCCCTCGTCGTCCGTTGGGACCGGGACGCAAATCGCCCCCTGGCGGCGAAACGTGAGAAGGCTGTCGCTGTAGGTCGGCCCCTCGACCAGCACGACCGTCCCCTCGTCGATCAATGCCTCGGCGGCCAGGCTGACGGCGCCTGCGGCCCCATGGGTGATGACGACATCCTCGGGACCCACCCAGTCCGGGGCCATATCGTCCCTGCTCATGCGCTCGGCGATCCAGGCTCGCAGGTCGAGGTCCCCAAGGTCGTCGTGGTAATAGGCCCAGATCGTCCCGTCACTCAGCGCCCTCTCCACGGCGCTCCGGAAGGCGTTTCTGGGAAAGACCTCGTCCGGCGGCTCCCCCGCGCCGAACGACAGGGCTCCGTTCGACTCGACCAGGGCGATGATCTCGCTGATCCCGGAGAACTCCAGCCGTTCCCGGGCCATGGTGCTGAGCTGTCGGCGGAATGTGAAGCCGTCGTTGTCCATGTCGCGTCCTCCAACAAAATAAAATAAAGTATCTTTTTTTATTTTTTATCTACTAATGTTTCAGAATGATAACACCGGAAGGAGCTTTTTGCCAGGGGGGGCCCAGTCCCAAATCCGCAGGCTACGATACTCTTATGTAGAATAAAGTGAGTTGCTGCATAGCTTGAGCCAATTCTCATTTTGCACACGTCAGGGCCAGCGGAAAACGTGCAAAACCTGTCCTTGTCGCAAGTTAAGGAAGCGCTGATTTAATCCATGAAGCTCCCCGGTGGTACCCCAGCTTGCCTACTTTTAAGGAAGAAACTTGCCGGGGCCGCCGCTACCCCCAAAGGGGAGCCTTCCGGCAGCCGCTCGCTTCGCTTGCGGGCCGATCAGTCTCGGGATAGCGGCGTGGGGGCTTTAAGCAGACGACCGGCGAGGTACGAGCCGTGTCGGTCGCTTAGGTTCTTCACCAGGGGGCGAAGCCCCCATGTTAATTTTTAGGGAAGCGCTGGAGATTTTTGCCTATAGATGTTTTGCATATTTCTTTTTAGCAAAATATGCGTTTTTGTTTTAATCAGCGCTTCCTTAAAGATTTTGTCTGTGGATTGGGGCCTGTCTTGAGACGGAAAAAGCGGGGCCGTCGGCCCCGCTCCTTTCGATGGTATTTTCGTTCAACTTCCGTTTACTGCCCCAGGGCCTTGTTCAGCAGGTCGACGGCGACCCTGGCAGCGTCCATGGTCCCCTCCTGCCAGCGGCGCATCCAGAAGGAGTAGAGCCAGGCCTCGGCGGACGTGTCCGCCTCGTAGAGGGAGAACGAGCCATCCGTGAGCTCGATGTCCATGGTCCCCATATAGTAGGGTTTGTCCCCGATCTCCGGAAAGCCTGCGAGGTGGAAGATCGCCCCCCCGTTAAGGGAGGGATACTCCGAGGCGAGTATTTTCTGGAACTTCTTCTGCCAGTCCGCCGTGTTCACGACGGCGTCGTAATAGCGGGGCAGTTCCTTGAGTATCCCCTCGAGCTCGAGCGGCTTGACGACATTGTTCACGGCGCTTTTGACGATATTGTCCATCGTGGGGATTCCGCTCTGGACCGAGAGGAGAAAGGCGACGATGGGGCCGACCTCCGTGTTCAGGTCGCCATTACCCCCCTCTCCGTCCTCCATGGCCCTGTTAACCAGACGGGCGATGCGGATCCTGCCGCGGAGCAGCCCCATGAAACGGGCGTCCTTTAGGATCTCCTCGACGTCGAACTTGCTGGACTTGACCTGCAGGTTCCCCTCACTCAGGTCCAGGGCCTTGGCCGCATCGACATAGCTTTGAATGTCCTGGACCGTCCGACTCTCCGCGGGGGCCGACGACAGGAGGAACATCGCTGCGGCAAGGAACGAGATGAGCAGAAGAGACATCGTCTTTTTCATCGAGAAACGCACCTTCCTTTGAGTAATGGAGTGATGTGACGGGCTACTTAGTCATTGTATCCCATCGCCAGGGGAGGACAAGGATGGTTTTTCCCACCCTTGCGGGGGATGGGGGATACGGGCGCGTCCCCTGTCCCGAAAGCCCCTTTTTCGCAGGTTTTGCCCGCCCCGAGTCTGGAATTATGAGGTACAATAAAAACAAATATCGGCCATGTCGGTCCTTGGATTTCTTTTACCCGTGCCGATGTGCCGGTTATCACCTATTATAAAATTATAGGACAAACAGGAGGTTGCTTCGCGATGGCCCTGATTACGTGTAGATTGTGCCGGAAGATCTTTACCGCGGTAGGAGGCCGTACGTGCCCCGATTGCAAGAAGCGTCTCGATGAACTTTACAAAAAAGTCCGAGATTTTCTCAGAGATAATTCCAAGCTGAAGTTTAATGTGGATGCACTGTCCGAGTCCCTTGGTGCCGATATTCGGGATGTTCAAGCCTTGGTGGATATGGGATACCTGGATCGGGATTTCAAGGCAAATCTGTCCGGCGAGGAGTCCTCGCGTCAGAGACTGGCATTGGAGCTGGAGCAGTCCTTGAATAAGATGAAGGCCGCTGTAGCGTCCCATGCGCAGAAGGGCGCTGTCACCTACGGGCAGCAGCTCTACAGCGACAAGACCAGGAGACGCTAGGACACTCCATGCTCTCGTCCTTTCTGCCGGCCCTTGCCGCGGTCCTGGGCGCCTGCATGGGGTCCTTTCTCAACGTCGTCGCCCACCGCAGCCTGGAGGGGCGTCCCTGGTGGGGGAGCGAGCGCTCCGTCTGCGAGTCCTGCGGACGCGTCCTCACCCTGTCGGAGCTCGTTCCCATCCTCTCCTGGGTGGCGCAGCGCGGGCGGTGCCGGGGGTGCGGCGCGCGCGTCTCCCTGCGCTATCTAATGGTCGAGCTCATCGGGGCCCTTGCGGCGGCGGGGACCGCGTGGCGCTGGGGCGTCTCCTGGGCTTTTCTCATCTCCCTGGTCGGGACCTTCGGGCTACTGCTGAGCGCCCTCACCGACTACGAGGCCGGGGAGGTCTTCGACGCCTTTGCCCTGTCCATGGGGATAGGCGGCATCCTGATTCGCCTGATCGGGGGGCGTGACGCCATCCTGGAGGGGCTTCTGGGGGCGGCCGTCGGATGGGGGATTTTCGCCGTCATCATCCTTGCCAGCCGCGGGGGGATGGGATGGGGCGACGCCTGCTTCATGGCCGGGATCGGCGCGATCCTCGGCTGGCGCCTCACCCTCCTGGCCTTCTACTTCGGCATCATGGCCGGCGGCGTGGGGATCGCCGTTCTCATGATCCGCGGAAAGGTCCGTTGGGGACGGGGGGACTCCATCCCGCTGGTTCCATACCTGGCCGTTGGATGCTACCTTACGCTCATCTGGGGACCTCAGGTGCTTGCGTTTCTCGGGGAGCGCTTCGGAGCCCAGGGGGCCTTTCTGCCCCCCTGGCCGTTCCGCTGAGGGGCCAGGGGCATCGATAATAGTGAGACGAAGAAGGGGACGCTCTTGGAGCGTCCCCTTGCACGTTGGACTCTACTTCCTGCGCCGGCATTGCCCGGTCCAGGTCCAGGTCCAGGGATCGAAGGGGCATGGTGCCCTCTCCTCTCAGCCTGGACTCCCCCGCAGAAATGGATTTTGACTCACCGCTTTTTTTATCGTGTTTTGGATACGGCTTCCTGGCCGTTTCTGGCCTCCGGCAGCAACAGCCACTGTCCCCAGTCGAAGCGGAGTAGCCCGCTGAGGATGTAGAGAGCGAACAGGAAGAGCGGGGCCGTGGCCCCGAGAAGGTAAAAACACAGGGAGACCAACAGAAACAGAGCCAAACAGCGTTTCTTGTCCGCGCTCCTGCGGGTGAGCTTTTTGAGGTTCGCGTAAGGGATGCTCGACACCATGAGGAAGCCCGTAAAGGCGAGCACCGCTGCCATCGCCACAGGGTGAAGCACCGCGTCTGCCAGGACGAAGGAGGCCGCGAAAAGCCCTCCCGCCGGGCTGGGGAGCCCCTGGAAGGGGCCAGGGACATGGACCACGTTGAAGCGCGCCAGGCGCAGCGCGACGCAGAGCACGAAGAAACACGACACGGCCGCCCCCAGGATGCCGAGGACCCCCCTGAAGCTCACCAGGTAGAACAACATGCCCGGTGCGATTCCAAAGCTGACGAGATCGGCAAGGCTGTCGAACTCCAGGCCAAACTGCGTGCCCCCGCCCAGGCTCCGAGCGACCTTACCGTCGAGCCCGTCGAAGATCGTCGCGAAGAAAATCAGCCACGCCGCGGGTACAAAGCGCCCCTCCACGGCCAGCATCAAGGAAAATAAGCCACATAACAGATTGCCGCTTGTCACCATGTTGGGCGCTATCTGCCGGAACTCGAGCGGCTTCCGCCTGCGCCATCTTCTGCGACCCTTCAGGAAATTCACGAATCCATCACTCCCAGGGAGGAGATTCCCGCGTACACCTTATCTCCATATTTTGCCAGCAATCTTACATCCTTCGGCAAATAAATGTCAACCCTCGAACCCAGGCGGATCATCCCGTAGCGCTGTCCGGCCTCCAGGACCTCGCCCCGCCTCAAGCGGCAGACGATGCGCCTGGCGAGGAGCCCGGCGATCTGCACCATCAGGACGGGACCGTACGGGGTCGAGAGCCCCACGAGGTTGCGCTCGTTGACCTCCGACGCCTTGGGAGCGAAGGCGGCGATCTTCCTTCCGGGCACGTATTCCAGGTAGTCCACCCGCCCCATGCAGGGGGCGCGGTTGACGTGAACGCTGAAGACGTTCATGAATATCCCCACCTTGACCGACGGCCCCGTGAAGGGATGTTCCGCCTCCGATATCTCCACCACGCGGCCGTCGGCGGGGGAGATGAAGAGCCCATCCCCCTCGGGCGCCGTGCGGTCGGGATCCCTGTAGAACCAGACGACGAAGGCCGCCAGCACGGCCATGACCGCCGCCGGAACGGGAGATACGAAGGCGAAGGCCGCCGTGGCCAGAACGAGAAAAGTTACCGTCGGTATTCCGTCCCTTGCGAGCTTCAAAGGGCATACTTCCTTTCCTTGATTTCTTGTCGGAGAAGTGTGAGGGGCTATTCCGCGGGTCCCTCGTCAGGCTCGACTCCGAAGATTGGTGTGGGCTCCCGCCCCTCCTCGCCTCCCTCCGTTTGCCCTCCCATGCGCTCTTCCGTCCGGACGATGGTGCCGTCCGCCACGAGGTCGCCCTCGTCCAGACGCACCGTGATGTTGCCCATGGCCACACGGCTGAGCAGCGGTATCTCCTGCACCGCGACCCGAATCGTCCGACCGCGCGTCGAGATGGCGATTATCTCGTCCTGACCTCGAACCGCATGGCAGCAGACAAGGCGCCCGGTCCTGGGCCCCAGGTTCATGGCCCGCACCCCGGACGTGGCGCGGTGGTGCGGCGTGAACTCGGCAAAGCGCGTGCGCTTGCCCACGCCCCGCTCGCTCAGGATCAGGATGTCGCAGTCCTCGCTCACGACGTCGCAGCTGATGATGAAGTCACCCGGCGCGAGACGCATCGCCTGCACCCCGCGGGCGCCCCGTCCCATGGCGCGGAACTCCTCCTCGGGGACGCGGAGCGCCTGGGCCCCGGCTGTCATGAGGAGGAGGTCGTCGCGGCCGGTCGTCAGACGGACCTGAGCGATCTCGTCCCCCTCGTCGAGGGTGATGATCCGCCGCGGCCGGTTCGAGTCCACGAGCTCGGAGAGCTGGATGCGCTTGGCGACGGCGTCCTTTGTGAGGAAGAAGACGTAGTTCAGCCCCTCCAGGTCGCCGCTGGAGAGGGTGACGACCCTCTCCCCCTCCTCCAGGGGCAGAAGCCGGGAGATCTGCTTGCCCTTGCCCGTCCGGGTCTCGGGTATCGAGAATCCCTTGAGGCTCAGAACGCGTCCCTTGTTGGTGAAGAAGTACAGGTCTCGATGCGTGTGCGTCACGCAGACTGTGGCGATGCTGTCGTCCTCCTGGACCGAGGCGCCCTTGCGTCCCTTGCCTCCGCGCCCCTGCAGGGTGTAGCTCTCGAGGTCCTGGCGCCTCAGGAAACCGTCCTTCGAGAGCACCACGACGATGTCGCTCTCGGGGATCAGATCCTCGTCCGCGGACTCCCGGTAGTCGTCTACGATCTCCGTTCGGCGATCGTCCCCGAACCTCCTGCTCAGGTCCCTCAGCTCGTCCCGAATAACGCCGTCCAGGACGCTGGAGTCGCCCAGGATCTCCCTGTAGGAGGCGATGTCGCGCAGCAGCTGGCGCAGTTCCTCGTCCAGCTTCTCGCGCTCCAGGCCGGTCAGGCGCTGGAGGCGCATCTCCAGTATGGCCTGGGCCTGGAGCTCCGAGAACCCGAGCTGGCCGACCAGCCCTTCCTTGGCCTCCACCGCCGAGGCGGAGGAACGGATGAGCTGGATGACCCGGTCGATGATGTCGAGTGCCTTGACCAGGCCCTCGACGATATGCTCCCGCGCCAGCGCTTTGTCCAGGCGGAACTGCGTCCTGCGCCGCACCACGTCCCGGCGGTGGTCCAGGAAGAGCCCCAGGATTTCCGTTATGGGCAGTTCGCGGGGGCGCCCCTTGTCGAGCGCCAGGTTGATCACGCCGAACGTGGACTGGAGCTGCGTCCGCCTGTAGAGCTGGCGCATCACCAGGTCGGGGTCGCCGTCCCGGGTCAGGTCCAGAACGATGCGCATCCCCTCGCGGTCCGACTCGTCGCGGATGTCCGAGACGCCGTCGATCTCCTTGTTCTGGACGCAGGAGACCATCGTCTCGATCAGGTTGGTCTTGTTGACCATGAAGGGGATCTCGGTCACCACGACGCAGGCACGGCCGCGCTTGCCCTCCTCCGCGTGAATGCGCCCGCGGACGACGATGCGTCCCCGGCCCGTCCTGTAGGCATCGTAGATGCCCTGTCGTCCCAGGATCAGCCCCCCGGTCGGAAAGTCCGGACCGGGCATGCGTTCCAGGATATCCGCCAGGCTCAGTTCTCCGGCGGCCCTTCCCGTCTCCAGAATCCAGCAGAGGACGTCCACGACCTCCCTCAGGTTGTGGGGGGGGATGTTCGTCGCCATGCCCACCGCGATGCCCGTGCTGCCGTTGATCAACAGATTCGGCAACACCGCGGGCAGGTACAGGGGCTCCTGGAGCGACTCGTCGAAGTTCGGGCCCCAGTCCACGGTCTCCTCGTCGATGTCGGCCAGCATCAGCTCGCCCGTCTCGTGGAGCCGTGCCTCCGTGTAGCGCATGGCCGCCGGGCTGTCCCCGTCGATGGAGCCGAAGTTCCCCTGACCGTCCACCAGGCGGTAGCGCAGGCTCCAGTCCTGCGCCATGCGGACCATCGTCTCGTATATGGAGCTGTCGCCGTGGGGGTGGTACTTGCCCATGGTCTCGCCGACGACGCGGGCGGACTTCTTGTACGCCGAGTTGTGCCGAAGCCCCAGCTCCGACATGGCGTACAGGACGCGCCGCTGCACGGGCTTCAGGCCGTCGCGGACGTCGGGCAGCGCCCGCCCCACGATGACGCTCATGGCGTAGTTCAGGTAGCTCTCCTTGATCTCGTCCACCAGGGGCAGGGGGACGACCCTGCCGAACAGAGAGCCTTCCTTGTTCTCTTCCGTCATTGAAAAATCCCTCCCGGATTGCACGCCCCTCCCCGAAACGGAGTCGGGGCCGGACAACAAAAGCCCGATCGGCAAAGGAAGGCCGCCGATCAGGTGCTTTTTTATTGTAACACGTGCGTCGGATTCCTCATTCGGATTCCTCATTCGGATTCTTCATGCCAGGCTCCCTGCCGCCGGGGCCGCGGCTGAGATATAATACCTGCGGCAGGATCGTTCGACATCGTTCCCCGTGTCGGAGTGTATCCCGGGCGGCGGTAGACATCAAAGATGAGAACTGGAAATGGATGAGAACTGGAAATGCTGCCTTGAGCCATGAAGCCCCCCGGTGGGACCCCAGCTTGCCTGTTTTGAGAAAAAGCTTGCCGGGGCCGCCGCTATCCTGATAGCGGCGTGGGGGTACGGGGGCGAAGCCCCCATCATAATCGGAGTTGCGGAATAATCGGAGTTGCGGAGGAAAGGTAACGCGATGAAGCCGACGGTGGTCGATCATATAGGGACCGGCTTCGGCCGATACATAGTCGCCCTGCTGGTCGGGCTCGTCAAGAGGCTGCCGCAGAGGCTGGCCGTGGCTTTGGGCGGCCTGTTGGGGCGCCTGCTCTGGGCGTCCAGCTGGCGGAAGGTCGATCGGGGCGAGGCGCGCTGCGTCGCGGCGCTGGGCGTGGGGATCACCGTCGCGCGTGGCATCGTGCGGAGGTCCTTCATCAACCTGGGGCGCTCGGCTGTCGAGTTCGTCCGGCTGGATCGGATGATGTCCGGGCTGCGGGAGATGGTGACGGTCGAGGGACGCGAGAACCTCGACCGCGCTCTGGCACGGGGGCGGGGGGCCCTGCTCATGGCCGCCCATATCGGCAACTGGGAGCTCGCCGGGGCGCGCCTGGTCCTGGAGGGATACCCTGTCGTGCCGCTCTACACCCCCCAGCGCAACCGTGGGGGGCTCAACGACCTGATCCAACATCAGCGTACGGCCGTTGCCGGGATGAAGATGGTGCCCAGCGAGGGGGCCGGCCTGCGTGAGGCCTTCCGAACCCTGAGGTGTGGGGGGATCGTGGGGTTCCTCCAGGATCTGGATGCCCGGAGCGAGGGGGTTCCCGTCCCCTTTTTGGGCCTGCCCGCCAGCGCGGCCGATGGAATCGTGAAGCTGTATCGCAGGTTCGGCTCCCCGGTTGTCCCCGTCCTGTACTTTCGCCGTCCCGATGGGGTTTCCCATACCGTCGTCATCCAGGATATCCTGAGCGATGTGCCCGACGCGGATGGTAATCCTTTTGGGGTGGATATGGCAAAGTCCCTTCAAATGTGTCATAATGTTTTGGAGGGCTGGGTTCGGGCTTATCCGGATCAATGGCTGTGGCTTTTGGATCGGTGGGAATCCACGTTGGGGTGACGGTAGGACTGGATCCCGGAAGGGACAAGGTGGGATGGGCTTTCGTGGGAGAGGGCCGGGAGCTCCTCATGTCGGGGATTTTCCCTGCGGGGGAGCGGGCGCTTTTCTGGCAGGGCCTCAGGGCCCTGGCCGGGGATGTGAATGCCTTGGCCCCTTGGACGCTGGAGGCCCCCTCGCCGAGGGGAGAAGCGTCCTCCGGGATGGCCTTCGTCACGGCCTTCGTCGTTGGAGACGGAACGTGGGGGGGCGAGCTTGCCTCGAACCTGGAGGCGCAGGACTTCGGCTGCCCCATCCTTCGTGTGGACGAAAGGGGAACGACCTTGGAGGCGCGGATCCTTTATTGGCGTTTGCATGGTCCATTCTGGTGGCAAAGGCTTTTGCCCCGGACCCTGTGGGTTCCGCCTCGTCCCCTTGATGACCTTGCGGCCTGGGCCATCGCCATGCGGGGGATGGCCGGGCCTGTCGATTAATGTGACCGACAAAAATCTTGATAAACGCGCCGGGTTCTTTGTTGGAGAGGGCGTGGTAACCTGGAAGGGAGTCGTTCAGCGATATGGCTGGTATGGATAAGCTTGCCGTTCTCGTCAACAGCTTTGGTTCGTCCGTGATCTCCGTGGGGCGGGAGGTGGGGTTGGACATCTCCTTGAACAAGTCCCAGGTCTCCCCGGGGGTCAAGGTGGACAATATATGCGCGGCCTCGCTGATTGGGATCGTGGGTAACGGGACGCACGGAACGGCGGTCATTATGCTCGACGAGGTCGGGTTCAAGGCCGTCGTCTCGGCGATGTCGGGCGGTATGATTGCAGCCAATCTGGACGACCCGGTCTCCATGAGTGTGGTCGGCGAGCTCTCCAATATGGTTAGCGGCCGTTCCCTGATCCAGGCCGCCCTTGCGGAGGTGGACGTAACGCCTCCTCAGTTGATCGTGGGGGACAACATCCAGAACGTTCCGACCCAGGCCGCGGGGGTGAAGTACTTTACGCTTCCCTTTTCCCTGCAGCCGACGGGCGTGCTCTATCTGGTGCTCTCCTTCAACGCCGCCTGAGGCGGCTCGTTCCAAAGAGATGGATTGCTGGAGGATGGACATTTGGAGTCCCTCCTCGGATTTCAGTGTGGGGTAAAAAGTAAAAGGATGTGGGGCGGCGCGGCTCGGTGGGCCCCGCCGCTTTTTCATTTAAGTAAGAAAAAGTTGCATTTAGGGAAGCGCTGATTCAATCCGTGCTTCCTCGAGGTCCGGACGGAGGATGTGGTGAGAGTGCGGAAACTTTTATGCGTGCTGCTGGCTCTGTGTCTGCCCCCATCCCTTGCGGCCGAGGCGGGGGTCGTGCTGGTACTCTCCGGAGGCGGAACCCGCGGGTTCGCCCATATTGGCGTGATCGAGGCCCTGGAGGAGCGTAGGATCCCCATCGTCGGCATCGTCGGGACGAGCATCGGCTCCCTGATCGGCGCGCTCAAGGCCAGCGGGTACGACGCGGCGGCGATGCGGCGAATCGTCGGAGATCTGGACCTTCCCTCCCTGCTGGCGGAGAACACGGGACCGATGTTCGTCTTTACCGGAAACGACCGAAGGGCCAGGACGAGCACGGTGTCCGCCCTGACCTACAAGAAGTCGGGGCGGCAGCGGGGCCCTCTGGGGATACTGACGGGGGATAAGCTTTACCAGTACTTTACGCAGCTGACGAGGCACGTGACCGTAACCGACTTCTATGACCTCCCCATCCCCTACGCCGCCGTGGCGACGGACATACGGACGGGGGAGAAGGTCGTGCTCCGTGGTGGCAACCTTCCCTCCGTGATGAGGGCCTCGATGTCCATTCCCGCCCTCTTCGAGCCCTGGGAGATCAACGGCCGCCTCCTGGTGGATGGCGGACTGGTCTCGAACCTGCCGGTCGATGCGGCCAGGGAGCTGTTTCCGGGCGTCCCTGTGATTGCTGTGGACGTCTCGGATTCCCCGTCCCAGGACCGCGAACTCAACTCCTATATAGACATTATCGATCAATCTCTCACGGTCATGATGCGGAAAACCACGGGTGAGGAGGGCAAACACGCGGACCTGCTGATATCCCCCAAGGTCCGAAGTTTTTCGTTCCTCGATTCCTCGAGGGCGGACGAGATCATCGAGCGCGGCCGGGAGGCCGTCCTGCCCTATCTGGAGGAGGTCGCCAGGCTCTCCGACCTCGGCCCCGGACTTCTGGACCTGAGCGGGACCCGGGTTGCCTCCAACATCGTCGGGGATGTCCAGGTAGAGGGCCTGCCCGCTAAAGTGGCCTCGGACCTTCGTAAACGCTGTCTTGTCTGGGTCGGCAGGCCCCTGGATCGGGACAGGATCGAGCATGTGGTCCAGCGCCTGACGGAGTCCCCCAGCATCGCTACGGTGGATTATCAGCTGGGGCGCACCGCGTCAGGGGACGCGTTGGTCCGGTTGGACGTGCGGCAGAGCCCGGAGCTCGAGATCGGGGTATCCGGCTATACGACGAACCTGCACCGCAACCGCTGGCTCTACGTCAAGGGCGTGGCCCGCGGCTTGTTCTCGGATTACGACAACCTCTCGGGCGTCCTGAGGCTCGGCGAGCAATGGGGGATCGACCTTTCCTACCAGACGGCGCCTGAGTCCATGAACGCGTGGGAGGTCAACTTGGCGGTGCATAACTGGGGGATCGACTCCAACAACGGAGTACGGGACTGGGACCGTTACGCTCTGGGCGTGAACCGGCTCTTCCGCTGGGGGGATGTCCGTCTGGGGTTGGGACTGGCGTACGAGCACGTGGAGGGGACCCGCGGAGTGAGCGGCGACGGGCACAGTGCCGTGGGGCCGACCTTCTTCGCCGCCTACGATACCCTGGACATCCCGAGTGACCCCACGAAGGGCCATGCGTGGCGGCTCAATGCGTGGTGGCCGAACCTGGAGGAGCTCAACTACCGGCTCACCTATTTCAAGCCCCTCGAGGTCGGCGACAACTGGCGGACGTACTTCCGGCTGGGCTACGCGGAGGGGGACCTGGACTTCCGCAGCCACGCCGTCTACCTTGGGGCCGCCGAGGAGCTCTATTCGCTTTCCTCGTGCCCGGTGGAGGCCGAGCGTATGGTCTGGGCCAACGTGGCCTTCCGGAGGGTCCTGAGCCGGAGCGTCCTGGGGATCGTGGCCGTGGAGCTCTTCGGGAGCTATGGCTATGCGATGGACAGGGAGTACGGAAAGATCGCCTCCCCCTGGGAGGTCGGCCTGGCCGTGAACTTCCCGAACAATATCATCGACGCGAAGCTCGCGGCGATGTACGGCTCCGAGGAGTTCAAGGTAGGGTTCTTCCTGGGGGTTCCGATCTGGGATCATTATCCCCTGCCGTAGAACGGGTGGGGTGAAGCGAAGAGGGCGGCCCGGCGGAGAGCCGCGGCCGCAGTTTTGGGAGGTCTTGTGTACGATGGCGCGCAACATCACTTCGCGGAGTGTCGATTATTCTCAATGGTACCTCGATGTCATCAGGGTCGCGGAGCTGGCGGACTACGCCCCGGTCCGGGGCTGCATGGTCATCCGGCCGACGGGCTACTCCATCTGGGAGTCCGTGCAGCGGCACTTCGACGATGCGTTTAAGAGGACCGGACACGTCAACGCCTATTTTCCGCTCCTCATCCCGAACTCCTTTCTGGAGAGGGAGGCGGAGCACGTCGAGGGCTTCGCGCCCGAGTGCGCCATGGTCACCCATGCGGGGGGGGAGGAGCTGGAGGAGCCCTTCGCCGTACGCCCGACCTCGGAGACGGTCATCGGGCACATGTACAGCAAATGGATCCAGTCCTGGCGCGACCTGCCCGTCCTGATCAACCAGTGGTGCAACGTCATGCGCTGGGAGAAGCGTCCGCGCCTTTTCCTGAGGACCTCGGAGTTCCTGTGGCAGGAGGGGCATACGGCACATGCCACGGAGGCGGAGGCCCGCGAGGAGACCCTGAGGATGCTCGAGGTCTACCGCCAGGTGATGGAGGACATCTTGGCTCTGCCGGTCGTCCCGGGTGAGAAGACCGAGGGGGAGCGTTTCCCCGGGGCCGTGGACACCTACACCTGCGAGGCCATGATGAGTGATACCAAGGCGCTGCAGGCGGGGACCAGCCATTTCCTGGGGCAGAACTTCGCCCGGGCGTTCGAGATCCGTTTCCAGAACAAGGCGGGCGATCTGGAGGAGTGCTGGACGACGAGCTGGGGCATCTCGACGCGCCTGATCGGCGCCCTGATCATGACGCATTCCGACGACGACGGCCTGATCCTCCCGCCCCGGGTGGCGCCGACGAAGACGGTGCTGCTCCCTATATCGACGGACGAGGCGCTCCTGGACGGGTCCCTGCTGCCCAGGGCCAGAGAGTTTTCCAGGCAACTGGACGACGCGATGGGTGGCCTTTATACCTTCGTCGACACGCAGTTCCACATGAGGCCGGGGGACCGCTTCTTCCACCATCTGCAAAGGGGCGTCCCGCTGCGGCTCGAGCTGGGGGAGAAGGACATGAGGGCGGGGACGGTCCGGGCCGTGCGCCGCGATACGGGGGAGCGGCTCGACATCGCTCATGATGCCCTGGTCCCGACGGTGACGAGTCTGTTGGAGGACATCCAGGCATCGATGTACGCCCGGGCCAGGACCTTCCGCGAGGAGCACACCTCCTTTGCCGGGAGCTACGAGGAGCTCAAGGCGCTCTTGTCGGAGCGGGGGGGGTTTGTGGAGACCTACTTCGCAGGTTCTCCGGAGGACGAACGGCGTATTCGCGAGGAGACGGGCGGGGCGACACCCCGCTGTATCCCCCTGTCCGACTCGAGCCGGGGCAAGTGCGTGGTCACGGGGCGGGAGGGGCGGAGGACGATCTTCGCCAAGGCGTACTGAGCTCTGCCCCGGACACCGGCCGCGGGGATGAGGAAGGGGGAACGGACTCTCGGAACCGTTCCCCCTCGCTTATGGGGTGGAGGTTGATGGAACCGCCGAGGCCTTCCCCTTTCCTATCAGCATTTCCTTAAATCGGCGTTTTCACAAGGAGGGAATTCCCCCCCTTTTTCTCTCGAAAGGAGCCTTGTCCTTCATGCGGCGTTTGTGGTCCATCTTCGTGCGTTTTTTCAGAATCGGCGCCTTCACTATCGGCGGGGGCATCGTTATGCTGGGGGTTATCGAGTCCGAGGTCCGCGCCATGGGGGAGTTCACCGACGAGGAGATCGCGGACATGATCGTGCTGGCCACCGCCGTGCCGGGTCCCATCGCGACGAATTTTTCCTTCGTCGCGGGCAGGGCGCTGGCGGGGTGGAGGGGCGCCTGCGCCGCCGTCCTCGGGACGTCCCTGCCCCCCTTCCTCAGCATCCTTCTTCTGTCATCGTTGATCCTGGACCATATGTCGAACCCCTGGATGACCGCCTTTTTCCTCGGTGCGGGGGCGGGTGTTGTGGTGGTGGTCTGGAACTCCCTCTGGAAGATGATCCGGGCCTCCGTGTTCGTCGGCCTGCCTCAGGTGCTGGCCTTCGTCGCGACGGCCGCACTGCTGATCGTGGGGGACATCCACCCCTTTATCGCCCTGGGCTCGGGGGCGCTGGTCTCCCTCGTCGGGGGATGGCTGAGGTCCCGGGCCGGCACGGGGGGTCCGTCATGAACACCATCGCCATGCTGGCCGCCGTTTTCGCCAAGGTGGCGCTGGGGGCCTTCGGCGGAGGGCTTGCCACGATACCCTTCATTCATCACGAGCTGGTCGCGGTGCGTCCCTGGCTGACGGAGACGATGTTCGCTCAGACCATCTCCCTGGCTCAGATGACACCAGGGCCGGTGGCCCTGAACTCCGCGACCTTCGTAGGGTACCGCCTGGCGGGTTTCTGGGGCTCGCTCTGGGCCAGTGCAGCCCTCGTAGGGACGCCCATCCTGGTTATTTCGCTCCTCTTGTGGCTTATATCCCGGGCCTCGGAGAGGATGCGGGGGCGCATCGAGGCCTTCCAGAGGGCCTTACGCCCCGCCGTGGCGGGGATGCTCCTGGTGGCCTTCTGGACCCTGGCCCGTCCTCTGATCCCCAGGGACCTCTCCTCCCTGAGGTCGGCCCTCCCCGGTTTGCTGTTGGTCGGGTTGGTTGCCGTATGCTTCGCCCTGTCCCAGCTCCGCATCTTCCGGGCCTATCCGCAGCTCCTGATCCTGGTCTCGGCACTGGCCGGGCTTTGTCTGGATGGGCTTTTGTCCTGAGGTGTTTCCCGTCCCGCGCGGCCGGCGAGGGGGCGGGGACGAAAATTGTGATGCTCGTGGGGCATTTTCAGGGAATTTTATGAGATAATCGGGATGTATTCCGGGTGGTTCAATCTCACTGGAGGTGTTGTTCATGGCGACGAAGGTGGCAATCAACGGGTTGGGACGTATCGGGCGCATCGTGCTGCGCTGCTGGCTGGAGCGCAAGTTCAAGGATGTCGAGATCGTGGCGTTGAACGACCTGATCCCGCCGGAGGACATGGCGTACTATGTGAAATATGATTCCACGCACGGCAAGGCGCCCTTCGAGGTCAAGGCGGACTCGGAGAGCCTGATCCTGGACGGGGTTCGTGTCCCCATGTTCGCGGAGAGGGACCCTGCGGCCCTGCCGTGGAAGAAGCTGGGCGTCGATATCGTGATGGAGTGCACGGGGCGCTTCACCAAGAAGCCCGATGCGATGAAGCACGTGGAGGCCGGGGCCAGGCACGTCATCATCAGCGCGCCGGCGGATGGGGTGGACCGGACGATCGTGCTTGGCGTCAACGAGAAGGACTTCGATCCCAAGGCGGATATCGTTGTCTCAAACGCCTCCTGCACGACGAACTCCCTGGCCGCCGTTACCAAGGTGATGCACGAGACGTTTGGGATCGAGAACCTGATGGCGACGACCATCCACGCCTACACGTCCACGCAGTTCCTGGTCGATACGCCTCAGAAGGGCGGCGGACGCAAGGGGCGTGCGGCCGGGGTCTCCCTTGTGCCCGCCACGACGGGCGCGGCCAAGGCGATGGTGCCCCTGTTCCCGGATCTGAAGGGCAAGATGGACATGATCGCAGTCCGCGTCCCTACGGTTGATGGATCCTTGACGGATGCCAACTTCCTGCTGAAGAAGGCCGTGACACTCGACGAGGTCAACGGTGCCCTGAGGAAGGCCGCGGAGGGCCCGCTCAAGGGGATTGTGGAGTTCTGCGGGGACGAGATCGTCTCCATTGACATCGTCGGCAACCCGCATTCCAGCATCGTGGACGGCCTGTCCACGAAGGTCCTGGACGGAAAGATGGTCAAGCTGATGCTCTGGTACGACAACGAGTTCGGATACTCGAACCGGATGCTGGAGCTTGCGGCTTACATGGGAAGCAAAGCGTAGCTTTTTGAGGTCATAGGATTCAAGGAGAACCAATGGCTTGATGAAGCAGGAGCGGCCCCACATGGGGCCGCTCCTGCTTCGTGGAACATACGGATGGTCTGGAATTGGAATTACAGCAGAAGCAGTGAGAGTCCCCACACGACGGCCACGCCTACGACCCCCTCGATGAGGGTTGCGGTAGTCTGCGCCCTGTATGCCGTTTCGATGTCCATGTCCGAGAATTGGGCCACGACCCAGAAGTAGGAGTCGTTGGCATGGGAGACCACCATCGCGCCGCATCCGATCGAGAGGGTGGCGAGGACGGCGCCCATCGGGGACCCCAGGCCGAGCGAGGACAAAAGAGGGGCCGTGATGGTGGAGGTCGTGATCAGCGCGACGGTCGAGGACCCCTGAGCGGTCTTGAGGGCCGCGGAGATGATGAAGGGAAGGAATATCCCCAGGTCGAACCGGGCCAGCTGGGCCCCGATGTAATCGCCGACCTTCGTAGCGGCGATGATGGCCCCAAGGCCTCCGCCCGCGGCCGTGATCATGATGATGGAGGCCCCGTCCCGGACGCCCTTTCTGAGCCAGTGACTCCAGTCCTCATCGTTGTTGACCCCGCGGAAGGAGGCGAGTGGGGCGCAGAGGAGCAGGCCGATGAAGAGGGCGATCATGGGGGTGCCGGTGAAGGTGATCACCGTGTGGAGCGTGGACCCCTTACTGATGAGCGAGAGGATGACGGGGTAGTTGGCCGCGGAGCTCAGGGCGATCAGGAGAAGAGGCAGGATGAGCGGGGCGAAAGCCTGTCCGGGGGATGGAAGCCTGAGGTGCCTCTGGAGCAGGGCGTTCCAGTCGTCGCCCTCCGGCATCTCGATCTCCAGCCGGCTTCCGGCCGTGACGGCATAGAGGTAGCCGGCCAGCATCGCGGGAATGGATACAACGATTCCCCAGAGGATCACGAGCCCAAGGTCCGCCCCCAGGTTTCCCGCGGCGGCGATGGGGCCGGGGGTTGGGGGAACCAGGGTGTGCGTGGCGTAAAGGCCGGTGGAGAGTGCAATGGCCATGGTCGCCATTCGGACCCCACTGCGCCGGGCCATCGAGCGGTTGAGGGACGAGAGGATGACGAAGCCCGAATCGCAGAAGACCGGGATGGAGACGATCCAGCCGATGATGCTCATGGCCAGGGCTGGACGCTTCTCACCCACGTGCCGAAGGACGGTGTCCGCCATGGTGATGGCGCCTCCGCTGCCCTCGAGCACCGCTCCGATGATCGTCCCGAACAGGATGATGACGCCGATGGTGCCGCATGTCCCCCCGAACCCGGCGGCGATGGTGTCGGTGACCTGGAGGAGGGGCAGCCCCGAGACCAGCCCCATGAAGAGCGCCACGGCGAAGAGGGAGATGAATGGGTGGATCTTGAGCTTCGATATCATGAAGACCATAACGACGATAGCTGCGGCAAGGAGCAGAAGAAGAGTGGAACCTGTTACCGTGAAACCTGTTGCCATGGCACGTCACCTCTGTCTCGACAATCTGATGGATTGCGGGGACACCGATGCCCCCTCTGCATGGACTCTGCATGGATAAACTGCATTGGATAAAATTGTAGCACGTGCGCTTCCCGTCTGCAAAAACACAGGTTTTTCAAAAAGATGGGAGATGCTGTGAATAGATCCCTGAGGCTGTATCCCAGAGGGCCGTATTTTGTTCACGATCCGGAGGGGTGTTTCTTGGGCTGACGAAGCGGGGGCGACTACCCCATCTCGGACTTACGCCCTGACGTGAGGGATTACGCTTTGAAAAACCAGAGAAGTTCGGCGAGGGCTGCTACGAGCTTTGCGAGAGCTTGTAGCGGCTTTGTTATTCTCTCCACGCTCCACGCCATCACCCCCTTTCGAGGGGATGCCCCAGGCAGCTTCGCTCGATGCTCTGAGCGCCTCTCCTACCTTCTATGTTTTTAGAGATGCTGACTTAAGGTAGGGGTTACATCAAAGTTGCACCAGGTGTAAAATTACTGACAGTGCTAAGGAAACGCTGATTTAATCCTCTTCATTGATTTTTAACGCTGCTTTTTACGGGTTTCGGGGGCTCTTTAGAGCTCAATCACTGAGGTGAAGAAGGAGGAACGACGTCGTGGATGTGAACAGGCACATGAACCTTTTCGAACACTACAGACAGGAGAGGGAGTCCCCTCACGAAAACAACCTGTCGAGGGGGCTGGCCATCCTCCTCGACGAAAACCCCCTGCTCCTGGAGCGTTTCATTGATCTGGCGAACTCGAAACTGCTTGCTTTGAGAAAAGATCCCATCCGTAAACCCGAGAAACGCGAGGATCGGGAGATCGGTTTTCAGCAAGGGATCAAAAAGCTCTGCGATGAGGTTTCACAACGTATCATCGGATTCACCCTAACCCCCGATCTGCCCCGAACGACAACGGTCGAGACTCGAGAAGCACAGCCCGTTCATGAGAATCTTGTGACGGACATCGCCATATCCTGCGGGGAGGATCTCCTCATCGTCGAGGTGAAGAAAGTCCCTGGGAGTTCTGCCGGAGCGCAGGTGACGGCACAGGCTGAAAGCGTCCGGTTCCTTTCCGGGAACAAAGATGCCGAGATTGTCTCCCCCCTGTGCCTGACCTGGGAAGATATCGTCCGTGTGCTGCGGAACGTCGATTGCCTGCAGTGCGGGAATCGGGATCCTATCCTCCGACATTACCTGGAATATCTGGAAACACACCACCAGGAGTGGTTTGCCGGTGCTGCCTCCATCCGAAGGAGGATGAAAAGCCTGGCGGACAACTGCCTTCGGATCCTCAGCCCCGGCCGGGAGCCGGACGAGGAAGAGGTGTGTTGGGACGGCCAGGGCTTTGTCGTTCCGTTGAAGACCACCGGGGACTATACCCGGGAATTTCACCTGTGTCCTCGGGAGGAGGAGTCACAGTTCACGGAAATCCAGGTAGCCCTGTGGCTGGGCAACAACCTCGGGCAGTCCCGTGCGCTCTTTGAGGCGCGGGAGATCCGTGACGATATGTCCTGGACGCTGGAAAAAAGCATCGAGGTCGATAAGACGGTTCTGGAGACTGCGATTACCCCTTATCTGAAATTCTCGCACATTATGGGCAGATTTGTCATGGATGCCTATGTATCCCCTGGCTGTATCGGAACGCACAGGCCGGATATTCGAAAGAAATTTTTTGTCCCTTTGGCGCGGAGTTGGCGAAGAGAGGAATGGCCGGAGCTGTTGAATCTGTTAACCGAAAAGAATTCGGTCGTTCTGGAGGAGCCGGCTGTTTTCAGGGCGAACTTCAGAAGGAATTTTGAGGAGAGCGACAGGAGCTTTGCTGTTGTGGTTCCCGGCTATGAGGCTATCATCAAAATCCCCGCCGGTATGCTGTCGGAGAACCAAGCCCCGGACTCCGGAAAGGACAGCGATAAGACGGCCAGCCTGGTCGTCGACGCGATAAAAGCTATCATAAAAAGGGTTGAGATAAGAGAATAGGAGCGCCGAAAGGCGCTCCTATTCTTCATAATCGCGCTCGCTCGACTAAGAGCGGCGCCTGGATGATGCTTAAATTTTACTTCATGAGGCCATAATATCAAGTAAAGTGACGTGACCCCGATCCGCAGGTTGCGATAGCCTATGAAGAATAAAGTGCGTTGTTGCATAGATTGAGCCAATTCTCATTTTCTACCCGCCAGGTGCGGCGGAAAGCATGCAAAACCTGTCTCTACCACACGTTAAAAATTTTGCCCGCGGTTTTGGGAGAAAGTCCTTGCCTTTACAAAAACCCTGTTCCATGTTACAAGGATGAGAGAGCGGTCCAGGAGGTTTTTGTAAATGATGGAAAAGACGGGAAAAATTTTGATCGTCGATGGGCACGGTCTGGCCTTCCGGGCCTTCTACGCCGTGCCGTCCCTCTCGGCCCCGGATGGGACCCCGACCAACGCGATCACCGGATTCATGAACATGCTGGCCCGGGTGGAGGAGGACCTGTCCCCCGGCTGCTGCGCCGTGGTGTTCGATGCGCCCGGCCCGACGTTTCGGCACGAGTCCTTTCCGCAGTACAAGGAACAGCGCAGGCCGACCCCCGAGGAGTTCAAGCCGCAGGTCCCGCTCCTGCGCGAGCTCCTGGAGCTGATGGGTTATCCCGTCCTCTCCGTGGAGGGCGTGGAGGCGGACGACGTCATCGCGTCCCTGGCCTTGAAGGCCGTCGGAGCGGGGCGGCGGGCCGTGATTCTGTCCTCCGACAAGGACCTCCAGCAGGTCCTGGGTGAGGGTGTGACGATGATGCGCCCGATGAAGGGCATCACGACCCTGGCGGAGTACGATGCGGCCGCCTTCGAGCGGGACCACGGCTTTCCTCCCGAGTCGGTCCCGGACTACCTGGCGCTCCTGGGCGACGCCGCGGACAACGTTCCGGGCGTCCCTGGCGTGGGGGAGAAGACCGCCCTGCAGCTGATCGGGCAGTGGCGGAACCTGGAGCGCCTCTTCGCCTCCCTGGACGAGGTCCGTCCCGCGGTCCGCAAAAAACTGGAGGCGGGGCGGGACTCCGCGTTCCAGAGCCGTGAGCTCATCCGCCTGCGCCTCGACATCCCCGTCGAGCTCGATGCCTGCCTCTCCGCCGCTCCGGAGCCGGAGCGGGCCCTGTCGCTCTGCGCGCGCCTGGGGCTGTCGAAGCTCGCGGAACGCCTGAAGCGAAAGGTTTGGGACGCGGAGGGGAGGCGGCCGGGGACCGAGGAGGAATCCCCTCCCGTCCGCGGGACGCCCGTCCCCTTCGAGGCCCTGATGGGGGCCGAGGCGGTCGGGGTCGTCCTTTTGGAGGGGGGAGAGGATTCGGGGAAGGCGGAGCCCCGTTTCCAGGCGGCCGTCTCGGACGGTCGTTTCGCCGAGGGGGGGCTCCTCGACCTGGAGCGCCTCCTGGCCAGCGGCGTTCGCACGGTGTTCGCGGACGACTGCAAAACGCTCATGGGCCGCTTTGGCGTGTCGTTCGGGACGGTGCGCGTGTGGGACCTGAAGACGGCCCACTACCTGCTGCATCCCGACCTTGCCTCGCACGCACCCTCGACCCTTTTGCCCCTCTTGCCGGGGGAGGCTCCGCTCGCCCTGAGGCTTCTGGAGACGGCCCGGGGGCTCGACGCCGAGATAGACCGTCACGAGGGGCTCAGGACGGTGATGGAGGAGCTCGACCTTCCCCTGATCCCCGTGCTGGTCGCGATGGAGAGGGCGGGGGTTCGGCTGGACTTCGAGAGGTTCGAGTCGCTTCGTTCGGAGCTGGAGGCGCGTATCGCCGCCATCGAGGGGGAGGTCGCGGAGCAGGCGGGGGAGGCGGTCAATCTGAACTCCCCCAAACAGGTCGCGGAGCTTCTGTTCGAGCGCCTGGGACTTCCCAGCGGGGCCAGGACCAAGGGCAAGACGGCCTTCTCCACGAGCGCATCCGTCCTGGAGGGGCTGGCGGCCCTGCCGAACGGCGGGGTTCCGCGGCTTCTCCTGGAGCATCGCGAGCTCTCCAAGATGCTCAGCGGCTTCGTCGTCCCCCTGCGGAAATCGGCCGAGCTCGGCGGGGGAATCGTTCACACGACCTTCGAGGCGGCCTTCACCGGGACGGGGCGGCTTAGCAGCCGGGACCCGAACCTCCAGAACCTGCCGGCCTTCGGCCACTGGGCGGAGCGAATCAAGGAGGGGCTGGTTCCGGTCGGGGAGGGAAACGTCTTCGTCGCCGCGGACTACTCTCAGGTCGAGCTGCGCGTCCTGGCTCATTTTTCGCAGGAACCGCGGCTGATCGAGGCCTTCCGCCGAGGGGTGGACATCCATCGGGAGACGGCGTCCTGGGTCTTCGGCGTCGAGCCGGAGTTCGTCACCCCCGAGCTGCGCCGCGTGGCGAAGATGGTCAACTTTGGGCTTCTTTATGGAATGAGCGCCTTCGGGCTGGCCGAACGGCTGGGCGTGGACCGCGGGGAGGCGGCCGGGATCGTCAAACGCTACTTCGACGCGCTGCCGGGGGTAGGCCGCTACCTCGAGGAGAGCGCCGCGCAGGCCCGATCGCTTGGCTGTGCCCGGACCCTCGACGGACGGATCCGCCCCGTGGCGGAGGCGGCGGAGGGGATTCGGGACCGGAACGGGTTGAACCGCATCCTCGTCAACACCCCCATCCAGGGGACGGCCGCAGACATCGCCCGCCGGGCGATGGTCGAGTTCGCCCGGCGCTTCGCCGGGGATGGGGGCGTCAGGCTCTTCCTGCAGGTGCACGATTCCCTGGTCTGCGAGTGCCCGGCTGACCGGGCCGAGGAGGTTGGGGCGGCCCTGTCCGAGGTCATGAAGGGGGCCGGCCGCCTCTCCGTCCCGCTGGAGACGGACCTGAAGGTGGGACGCTCCCTTGCGGAGACATGAGAAAGCGCCGGGGACGGAGACGGGGCGATATGATAAAATCTGGATTCGTGGCCTCCCTGAGTGGGGCGTACATTTTTATTCTGCTGTGAATTTTGCCGTGAGTGAATCTTTGGGTGAAAGAAGGACGATGGTCGATATGGTGATGCGGAAGCTGCGGACTCAGATGCGTTGGATCATGCTTGCGATTGTGGTGGCCTTTCTGCTCTCGACGTTCCTCATGTACGAGGGGCGGGGGACCCGGAGGGGGCCGCGCCCCTCCTCGAATGGGGCGATGGAGGACTACGAGGTGGCCCAGGTCAACGGAAGGCCCCTGATGCGGTCCGAGCTGGAGCAGAGGCTGAGGAACTATCTGGAAAGCTATGGACAGCGCGGAATGGCTTCTCTGGATATGCCGGCCCTTTACAAGTCCCTGCTGGACCAGTACGTGTTCGAGCTCCAGCTTGCCCAGGAGGTCCGAGACCGGGGGATCCAGGTGACGGACGCCGAGGCGGAACAGGTTATGAAGGAGTATGCCGACCAGGCGTTTCCGACGCGCGAGGCATTCTATCAGTCCCTGGAGCGTTCGGGGATAAAGGTTGAGGATTACAAGAAGGGGATTGCCCGGCAGATGGCCAACGAGCAACTTATGCGTACCGCCGTCGGTGAGGTCGTCGTCAGCGAGGACGAGGCGGTCCGCTTCTACGACACCATGAAGGAGTTGTTCTATCGTCAGCCCGAGGGCTTCAAGGTCCACCTGGCCCGCTTCACCGCCAGCGGGGATGCAGAGGCGCTTCGGGAACGCCTGATGGGCGGGAAGAGCTGGGAGGCGGCTGTCTCCGGCGATGCCATGGTCTCCAGGGACGTCATCAGCGTTACGGACAAGGCGATATTCCTCTCCGGCGGTGCTTTCGACGTTGGGCCCCTGGCGCCGATGAAATCGCTGGATATCGGGCAGGTCAGCCCCGTCCTCGAGCTGGCGAGCAGCGACTTTGCCGTAGGGCTCAAGAGCGAGAAGGTCGAGGAACGGATCACCCCCTACGACGAGGTGAGCTCGGACGTTCGTGTGCTCCTGAGACAGCAGAAGGAACGGCAGAACCTCGAGTCCTTCGAGAGGTCCCTTCGGGATAAGGCCAAGGTCGAGATCTACGACGAGGCCCTTTTCGCGGGGACGGCCCCGGAGACTCCAGAGGACCTCGCCCCCGAGGCTCCCGCATCCGGGGACGCCGCGCCCACGGCCAGTGACGACGTATCGGGGGACAAGGCATCCCAATAGGGCGGAAGAATCTGCCGTTTATGATTTACGGAAGGACGGGGGAGAGCGGAGCCTTTTCGCTCTCCCCTTTGCTGTTGCCGTAGAATTTTTGTCTTGATAGGATTTTTGTCTTGATATTGATATAATGTAATAAATGGCCCTCGGGCTTGAAAGCCAAAATAGTGAGGAGGCGTTTTATTTTGAGGATGAAGTCTGTGCTGTGGGGGTTGCTTTTGGTCTTTTTGTTCGCGGGGGCCGCGGCTGCGGCGGAGGAGGCGCCTTTCCACATCGGCATCATGACGGGTACCGTGTCCCAGAGTGAGGACGACCTGCGCGGCGCCGAGCTGATGATCCAGAAGTACGGCAATTCGGCCGAGGGCGGGATGATCACCCATCTTACCTATCCCGATAACTTCATGTCCGAGATGGAGACGACCATCGGCCAGATCGTCGGCCTTGCGGACGATCCCAAGATGAAGGTCATCGTGGTCAATCAGGCCGTCCCTGGGACGGCCGAGGGCTTCCGCCGTGTGCGCGAGAAGCGGCCCGACATCATCCTCCTCGCGGGGACCGCCCAGGAGGACCCGGCGGTCATCACCGCAGCTGCGGACGTGGCCACCATTGCCGACGACATCAGCCGCGGCTACACCATTCCGCTCGGCGCGCAGAAGATGGGCGCCAAGACCTTCGTGCACGTCTCCTTCCCGCGTCACATGAGCTACGAGACGTTGGGCCGTCGCCGCGCCATCATGGAGGCCGCGTGCAAGGACCTGGGCATTCAGTTCGTGTTCGAGACGGCGCCGGATCCGACGAGCGACGTGGGCGTGGCGGGCGCGCAGCAGTTCATCTTGGAGAAGATGCCGGCCTGGATCGAGAAGTATGGCAAGGACACGGCGTTCTTCTGCACCAACGACGCCCATACGGAGCCGCTGCTGAAGCGCATCGCCGAGCTGGGCGGGTATTTCGTCGAGGCCGACCTTCCCTCGCCGCTGATGGGCTACCCCGGAGCCCTGGGCATCGACCTCTCCCAGGAGAAGGGCGACTGGCCGGCGATCC
>CAUPUB010000004.1:0-43977 GCA_963514535.1 uncultured Fretibacterium sp. | reverse complement strand
ACAGCCGGTTCCTACTCCTCAGGCAAACGGTGAAACTCCAGAAGCGTTGCCCCATCCTTGAAAATGACACGGCTCGTACTTTACGGGCCCCATTCGGGCGGACGCTACTCCCGGCCGAAGTGACCGACCAGCTGCGCCGCATTGATCCTGAGGACCGTCGGGCGTCCGTGCGGGCAGAAATACGGCTGTGCACAGGCATGCAGGTCCCGCCATAGGACCAGGGCCTCCTCCCGGGACAGGCGCGTCGTCAGCTTCACCGCCGCCTTGCAGGCCATCGTCGCCCAGGTGCGCCACAACAGCTCCACCGCATCCCCATCCCGATCCTCCTTCAGAGCCCCCAGCGATCCCCTCAGCAGGGCCTCGGGCTCAACTGCCCCCCCAACCGACGGTACGGAGCGGAGCCGCGTTCCACCGTCGCAGTCCTCCAGCTCGAAGCCAAACCGGACCAGGGCCTCCCGATGCTCCTCCACCTCCAGGGCCAGGGTCGGGGGTAGCGGGACCGGGACCAGAAGCGGCTGGACGCGCCCCTCCCCCGCCGCGGCGCGGATGTGCTCGTACCCCACGCGCTCGTGCGCCGCGTGAGGGTCCAGGAGGACAAGCCCGCCCGGCGCGTCGAACACCAGATACCCCGAGCCCATCTGGCCCATGAAGACCACGTCGGAGTCGGGAATGGGATCGGGAACGGCAGCATCCTTCGTCCCCTCCGAACCGCGGGGCGGAAGCGATGTTCCGGCCACGGGAGGTTCCGCGCTCTCCGTCCTCGCCGCATCCTTCGCCGGCTCCGGACCGAAGGGCGGGGGCTCGATGCGGGAGAAGGGGGAGGCGAAGGAGGATCCGGACGTACCCCGTGGCTCGGATGTACGCGCTCGCTCCGATATACGAGGAGACGAGGGGGAGGAAAAATCGTCCCGGAACCCCCACCCCTCCCGCGATATCGCCGCAGCACGGGTGACGGCCGCACCGCTGGGCGGCGCGGAGTCCGTGGACCAGGTACGCCCGTCGCGGACCGTCACGGGCGCGGGGCCCCCCAAGAGGGCGGCCGCCTCCCGGACGGCCTCGAAGACCTCGCCCGGGTATCGGAACCGAATCTCCGCCTTGGCCGGATGGATGTTGACGTCGACCAGCGACGGGTCGATCGAGAGGAGGAGCGCCCAGTTGCCTATCAGCTCACGCGCGGCGGCGCTCACCGCCCCCTTGACGACCGGGTCCGTCACGGCACGCCCGTTGACGAAGGCGGCGATGTCGTTGCGCCCCTGCCGAGGCTGCCACCAGCACTCCAGGCTCAGATGCCCCGCCTCGGACCGGACGGTCTGGACCGCGGGCTCCGGTCCCCAGAGCCGCTCGATTGCCCGGCGCCGGTCCCCGCCACCATCGGTGGAGAGCACTTCCCGCCCGTCGTGCTCCAGGACGAAGCTCACGTCGGGGCGGCAGATCGCGTACTCCCGCATCAGAAGGGCGGCCCGGCGCAGTTCGCCTGCGGCGCTCTTCAGGAACTTTCGGCGTGCCGGCAGGTTTCCGAAGAGCTCGTCCACCTGCACGCGCGTGCCTGCGGTGCAGTTCACGGCCGTATGCTCCGACACGCGCCCCTCCGAGGCGCGGATCAGCCCGCCCGTCCCGTCCGTTCCATCCTCGGGGCGAGAGCGGATCTCGACCGTGGCGACGGCCGTCAGGCTGGCCAGCGCCTCCCCGCGATACCCCAGCGTGCGGATGGCCTCCAGATCCTCGATCCCCCCTATCTTGCTCGTCGCATGGGGGGTCAGGGCCAGGGGAAGGTCGTCGAGGGCGATGCCGCACCCGTCGTCCTCGACGACGATGCGCAGCCGCCCTCCGTCCCACAGGCGCACCCGGATGCGGCGCGCGCCGGCATCCAGCGCGTTCTCCACCATCTCCTTGACCGCCGAGGCGGGACGCTCCACGACCTCGCCCGCCGCGATGCGCGCCCACACGCTCTCCGGAAGCTCCCTAATCCGCGGCGCCATCTCGTGCCCTCATGCTCTTCTCCTTCATGCTGTACAGCACCTCCATCGCGCGCATCGGCGTGAGGTTGTCGAGGTCCAGCTCCGCCAGCTCCTCCACGACAGCGTCCGTCTCGAGCGAAAAGAGCAGGATCTGACGCCTCAGCGCGTTCTGGGGCAGGGGCTCGGGGATGGAGGAACGCTCGAACCCCTCTCGCTCGAAGAGCTCCAGCAGCTCGAAGGCCCGTCTCAGCACGGGCTTGGGCAGCCCTGCGAGGCGCGCCACCTCGATGCCGTAGGAGCGGTCCGCCGGACGCGGAACCACCTGGTGCAGAAACACGATGCCCTCCGCCCCCTCGGCCACCGCCATGCTGCAGTTGCGCACGCCGTCCAGCCGCTCCTCCAGACAGGTCAGCTCGTGACAATGCGTGGCGAACAGCACCCGCGGGGCCGCACCGCAGCCGCCGTGCAGGTACTCCAGGACCGCCCAGGCGATGCTCATCCCGTCCCATGTGGCCGTCCCACGCCCCACCTCGTCCAGGATCACCAGGCTGCGGTCGGTGACGTTGTTCAGGATACCCGCCGTCTCCAGCATCTCCACCATGAAGGTGCTGTTCCCCCGGACCAGGTCGTCGTGGGCCCCGATGCGTGTGAAGACGCGGTCCACCAGGCCGAAGGACGCGCTCTCGGCCGGGACCCACAGGCCCGCCTGGGCCATGACCGCAAGCAGGGCCGCCATGCGCAGCCAGGTGGACTTGCCCGCCATGTTGGGTCCCGTCAGGATGACGATGCGCGCCGCATCCCCGCCCAGCACCACGTCGTTGGGCACGAAGGTCGCGTCCGTCAGGGTCGCCTCCAGCACCGGATGGCGGCCGCCCCTGACGGTCAGGGCCATGGAGTCGTCCACCGTCGGCCGGACGTAGCCGCGCTCCCGCGCCACCTGGGCGGAGGATGCGGCGCAGTCCAGAATGCCCAGCAGGCGCCCCGTCATCTGGATGTCCGCCCCCTCGGAGATGACGCGCTCGACGACAGCCCGATAGAGCTCCCCCTCGATACGCGCGGTCTCGCCCTCGCTGCGCGCCATCCTGTCCTGGAAGTCCCGCAGCTCCGGGGTGACGAAGCGCTCGGCGTTCACCAGGGTCTGACGGCGCTCGAAGTGCGGCGGCACCGTCTCCAGCCCCGCCCTGCCGATCTCGAGGTAGTAGCCGAACGCCCGATTGTAGCCGGACCTGAGGCGCGGGCTCCCCGTCGCCGCCCGTTCTCGTTCCAGGTACTCCGCGAGCCACGCCTCACCCTTCTCCGAGACGTCGCGCCAGGAGGCGAGCTCCGCACTGAAGGAGGAGCGCACGACCGGCCCCGCCCCCAGGACGCGGGGCAGCTCCTCCTCCAGCGCCTCGTCCAGATGGGCGCGCAGGGGCTCCAGGTCCGGCAGCGCAGCGAAGAGGCCGGCGAGCGGCTCCGGAAACGAGAAGGAACGCAGGCGCGGCAACAGGCGCAACGTATCCCGGATTGCGGCGAGGTCCCGGGGCGTCCCTGTGCCCAGAGAGAGCCGGGAAAGGGCGCGCTCGGCGTCGCGGGCCCCGGCGAGCGCGTCCTGGAGGTCCCCCAGCCGCGTCGGATCCTCCACGAGGACGCTGATGCAGGCCTGACGCCGTTCGATGGCCGGAATATCCATCAGGGGCCGCAGCAGCCACTCCCTGAGGGTGCGCCTCCCCATGGGGGTCCGGCAGCGATCCAGACAGGCGAGCAGCGAGACGGACCCCTGGGAGAACTCCGGGACTAGCTCCAGGTTGCGCTGCGCCGCCGCGTCCAGGCTCATTCGGTCACGGGTGCGCAGCGGCGTGATGCGCAGCACGTGACGCACTGCGCTGAACTGCGTCGCGGACAGGTAGTCCAGCACGGCCCATGCGGGCCCCGCACAGGGATCGTCGTCCCCGATGCCGAAGGATGCGAGGCGCGCCCCTCCCAGGGCCGAACGCAGACGCTCCGCCGCCGTCCCCGCGCGGAAGACCTCGGGCGCCGCGGGCAGGAGCGCGTACCCCTTCAGAAAATCGGGGGGAGAGCGAAGGGTCGAGGGATGCAGCACCTCGCCGGGCGCGAAGGCCGAGAGGAGCGCGGCGGCCTCCTCGAGCACCAGGGTCCCCGCCTCCAGGCCACCGGTCTCGACGGACAGAAGTGCCAGCGCGACGCGGCCGTCCTTCAGCGGAAGGACCGCGGCCAGACGCCCCGTGTCCCCGCTCTCCTCCGGAACGTAGGTGCCCGGTGTCACGAGGCGCACCACGCGCCGCTCCACGACGCCCTTGCCCGTCGGCTCCCCGATCTGCTCGCAGATGGCCGCGCGGCAGCCGGCCTTGATGAGCCGCCCCAGGTAAAGGGAAAGCGCATGGTGCGGCACGCCCGCCATGGGGATCTTCCTGTCGGCATCCCGGGCCGTCAGGGCAATATCCAAGATCGACGCGGCGGTGCGCGCGTCGTCGAAGAACAGTTCGTAGAAGTCCCCCATGCGGAAGAGCAGCAGCGCGTCGGGATACTCCGCCTTCCATTGTCGGTATTGGCTCAGCCAGGGAGTCATCTTGATGTCGTCGGGTATGGCCACCGTCTCGTCTCCTCTTCCTCGTGTGCTCGGGCACAGATCCTCTCCGCCATCGTCATTCGCTTTTCCCTATTCGCTTTTCCATTTTACTATAGGCCGCGCCCGTCCTCGACCCCGGCCCCTTCATAACGAAGGGAGCCGCCCCCGCCGGGCGGCTCCCCTGTCCGTGTTTCCGTTTTCTCCGTCCGCGCGAAAAACGAACTTACGCCCCCGGCCTCACGCCCATCGGCATGATACACAGGACCTCGTCGTCGTCGGGCAGGCTCAGAATCCTCTCGATCTCGTCGTCCCGGGCGGAGCGGATGTAGCGCGTACCGATGCCCAAGGCCCCGGAGACCAGATAGACGTTCTGAGTCATCGCCCCCGCGGCGACGGCCGCGAACTCCTCCCCGTCATCATCCTTGAACTTCCTGGAGAGCGCCGCGGAATCCGAGACGAAGATCAGGGTGCAGGGCGCCTTTGCGACGAAATCCTGTTTCCCTACCCGTCCCCGGACATCCTCCTTGGAGACCTCCTCCAGCGCATGAGCCCTCCAGTCGTACAGGAAGGTTCCGTCGGACCGGGCCACGTAGACCTTGACGTAGGGCTCCATCCCCATGGCCATCGGCACCGTCCAGCCCTTCTCCCCGCGGTTCAGGCCCGTCGCCGCCCACAGGACCGTCGAGAGATTCTCCAGAGAGACGTCCTTCATGGAGGCAAAGTCGGCCCCCACGGCCGAGGCGCGGCTCCCGAGGGCGTCGAACACCCCCAAACCGCCCGACCTCTGCGGGGCCGGGAGCGGGACGTCGGCGGACGCCGCCCCAACAGGGAGAAGGACCACAGCAACCAGAAGGAACACGCACAATCTCTTGAAAACGGTAAACATGACAAACCTCCTTGGATTTTATGTCATGTTCCGTATTATACTCACCCACTGGAGCTTTCCGCCTCCGCCTTTCTCCCCTCCCCACGAATCCCATTTTCTACTATTCTGCATGTAAGATCGTGGACAATCCCATCTTTGAGTCATTCACCTGGAGGTCCGGGAGATTCATACCTTCTCCTTCACCGAAGGGGGTGGTTTTTGGGAAAAGCTCCACTTGCGGGCACTCGAACGCACCGATTCCAGCGCTTTGCTATAATAAAGCCGATATCCGGATACAGCGACAGGACGACACCGCGATGGATCAAGGCCCTTGTCTTTCTATGGATTCGGGGGATAGGCGCAGGTCAATGCGATTTTCGGTCCAGATTGGCTGGAGGTCGACAATGAGATTCTGGATCCCTAAGAGGAAACCCGAGAAAGAGCCGTTTCTTCCAGACCATCAACAGCCTGTCTTCACCCGACCGTGTGGAAGCAGGCAAGCTGCCTCGATGGCCGACCTGATTATCTTCGAGGAACGCCGCGAGAGAGAAGAGAAACGCCGCAGGAAAGTTCGTTTTCTTGGCGCTTTGTGCGGCTCCCTTCTGTTGCCGTTTTTAAGCGGCAGCGGGATATACTTTTTTGTCGGACTTATTTTGATCCCTGCCACCTATCTTTCATGTACTTTTATAGAGCAATACGCTATCTTCTCCCCGCGGGGCGTGGATGGACTCTTCTTCGCTTTGCCCTGCTTGTTTTGGTTCGTATATCACATTATCGTATCCTTCGAAAATTACCAGGGCGAACTGCCGTTTCTTCTGGTGACAAAAATCATTGGATGCAGGATCATTTTTTACATCATCGTCTATATCATGGAATTATGGACGCGGGTGGACTGAAAGCCTCCAACGCCCTCCATGAATACCTGGCTGGATTGTCAAGTCAAACGCAACAGGCAAATTGTAGAGTCGAATGAACTTTTTTCCCCGATCCGCTATACTATACCCGGCGCGTCGGGGGACCTCAGAGAAGTCCGGCGGCGCCCTCGGGCCCTGCCCCTGGGTGTTCCGCTGAACCGTGCGCAAAAGGAACACAAATATTGGGATATAACGATGGGATACGGCGGTTTGCCGGTTCGGCCGGAGTTTTTTGCCGAACACCTCTGGAGCCGTCTCGAGGCGTCCGAGGCCCCGTCCCGGACCTGCCGCGGCCCAGGCCTCCCCGATGGGGACGGCTCCGGCCCGGCGCGTCCCGGACGGAACGGAGCCCCACGGATCCAGGGGGGCGACGCCGTATTTCATCAATTTCCAGGGACGTCAATTGACAGAAAGAGCGTCCCGACAGGAATTTCAAGGAGGAAAAGATGAAGATCACGGTCGGTGAGAACGAGCGTGCGTTTCTCTTCCGAAACGGTCGTTTTGTGAGGATGCTGGAGACGGGCAAACACTGGCTGTTTCGCTTTCTTGGGGATGAGGTCCGTCGGCTCGACGTGAACGATGGGCCCCTGGACACCGACATCCCGCTGCAAGTTTACCTTCGGGACAAGAACTTCGTGCGGGAGGTGGAGATGGTGCATGTCCCGGACGGACACATCGCCCTGCATTTCGTGGACGAACGTTTTGTGAGCGTGCTGGAGCCGGGGGAACACGCCTATTGGAAGGTGTTCCGGAGCCACGAGTTCAGGCTCGTAGCTATGGAGGACGAGGCCGCCGTCCTGCCTCTACCAGTCCAGGAGGCCATCCCGGACTCCCTCTGCACCCGGCTGGAGGTCCAGTCCCATGAGGTCGCCCTGCTGTACATGGACGGACGTTTTGAGCGCCTGCTGGAGCCGGGGCGGTACTTCTTCTGGAAGAACGGCCACGACATCGCCTGGACATCCTGCGACCTGCGCGTCCGCCAGGTGGACGTCGCAGGACAGGAGATCCTTACCCTCGACAAGGTATCCCTTCGCATCAACTTCGTCTGCAAGTACCGTGTGCTGGACCCCGTGCGCCTGTATCGGGAACAGGAGGACCCCGAGCGTCAGCTCTACACAGCCCTCCAGCTCGCCCTGCGTGAGGTGGTGGGGCACCTGAGGTTCGACGAGCTCCTGGAACGCAGGCACGATCTTGGCTCCCTGGTCTTAAAGGCCCTGCCCAACGACGGGACCGTGGAGTTCGTCTCGGCGGGGCTCCGGGACATCATCCTGCCCGGCGAGGTCCGGGAGATTATGAACACGGTGTTGGTCGCGGAGAAAAAGGCCCAGGCCAGCGTCATTACCCGGCGCGAGGAGGTAGCCTCCACCCGCAGCCTGCTGAACACTGCAAAGCTCATGGAGGAGAACGCCACGCTCTTTAAGCTGAAGGAGCTGGAGTACCTGGAGCGCATTTGCGAGAAGGTGGGATCCATCTCGCTCGACAACGCTTCCGGGCTCCTAGAACAGCTGAGGACCCTGACCGCCCTCGGTGGAGCCCGGTCCGGAGGAACGCAAAGCAGCCAATAGCCGCATCCTTCACCTCACGTAAGGAAGTGCCGATCGAAAAAGCCGGGGGACGATGTCCCCCGGCTGTCAATTTGCCTTCTTTGCCGGCATCTTCAGGGCCCCCAGGTCCCCGACCTCCTCGAAGAGCGCATTACAGCGCCTCAGCAGGCCCAGTCGATTGGCCCGCACCCCCTCGTCGGGGTCCATCACCATGACGTCGTCGAAGAAGGCCGACACTACAGGGGAGAGCTCGGCCAGACGCGCCGTCAACCCCTTCCAGTCGTTCGAGTCCAGCGCCTCCCGGACCCCGGGCTCCAGCCTCACGACCTCGTCATAGAGCGCCCGCTCCGCCGGCTTGGCCAACAGCGCAGGGTCCACGGCATCAGGGGCGTCCGGGGCCTTCTGGAGGATGTTCCGAACGCGCACCGCGGAGGTCATGAGATCCGAGAACCAGGGCTCGTCCTTCACCTCGTCCAGGGCCTCCATCAAACGCAGGGCCTGGCAGGGCCGGCGGCCGATGACCGAGAGGGCCAGCGCGGCGAGCTCGTGCTCGTACCCCTTCTCCTTGAGCTGGACCAGCAGCCGCTGCCCGATAAAGGTGAGGATGCGTTCCAGCACCTCCGGTTCCACCTGGTTCAGCTGGGCGGACTCCCGAATCGCCTCCTCGAGGTCCAGGTCCAGGCTCCGGCCCCACAGGATCTCATTGATGCAGCGGGCCGCACGGCGCAGCCCATAGGGGTCCTGCGAGCCCGTCGGCTCGAGCCCCGCCTTGTGGCAGCTCACGACGATATGGATGCGCTCGGCCAGCCCCAGGATCGCCCCCACGTCGTCGGTCGGCAGGCTGTCCGAGGCGGAGCGCGGCAGGTATTGCTCGTAGAGGGCCAGGGCCACGCGTGGGTCCTCACCATCATGGCGTGCGTACTCGCGCCCCATCACCCCCTGGAGCTCGGGGAACTCGTAGACCATGCGCGTGACGAGGTCGGCCTTGGAGAGCCAGGCCGCACGCTCCACCAGCTTGGCCAGGGAGTCCCGCCCCAGCCGCTCGCAGAGCAGAAGCGCCAACTCCCGGGTCCGCACCACCTTGTCGTACACGGACCCCAGCTTCTCCTGGTACGTCACGTCCTCCAGGCGCTCCACGTTCGTCGACAGCGGCTTCTTCCGGTCCTCCGCCCAGAAGAAGGCGGCGTCCTCGAGGCGGGCCCTCAAAACCCGTTCGTTCCCCTCCCGGATCGTCCTCATGTCCGTGGCCCTGTTGTTGCTGACCCCGATAAAGACGTTCGCCAGCGCGTTCCCCCTGTCCCTGTTCCGAACCGCGAAGTACTTCTGGTTCTTCTTCATGGAGGTGATCAGGACCTCCTCGGGGATCTCCAGATAGCGCTCGTCGAACGTCCCGATAAAGGGCGCCGGGAACTCGACCAGGAACAGGTTCTCCTCCAGCAGCTCGGGGTCCAGCTCAACCTCGAGGTTGCCATCGAAGTCCTGCTCCAGAAGCGATATGGACGTCTCCAGCTTCTGGCGGCGCTTCTCCTGATCCAGGATCACGTTGTTGTCGTAGAGGCGCTCCAGAAACTCGTCCGCGTTCCGGATCTCGATGGACCTCTGCCCCATGAACCGGTGCCCGCTGGTCGTCCGGCCGCTCCTCACGCCGCCGTACTCGAAGGGGACGACCACATCGTCGGCAAGGGCGAGGAGCCAGCGGATAGGCCGGGCGAACCGCACGCCCGGTTCCGCCCAATACATGCTCTTGGGGAACGACAGCCCCTCGACGAGGCCGCGTAGAAGGCCGGGCAGAACATCCAGGGTGCGCCGGCTCTCCTCGCGGACCTCGGCGGCTACGTACTTCACCCCATCCACCTCGAGCTCGCCCAGCGAATCGACCTCCACGCCCTTGCTCTTCGCGAAGCCCAGGGCGGCACGGGTGGGTTCCCCCTTCGAGTCGTAGGCCGACGCGAGGGGCGGCCCCTTGAGCAGCGACACCGACGAACTCTGGGTCTCGTCCAGCTCCCGGACGTGCAGTACCAGGCGCCGCGGCGTCGCGTAGGTCCTGACGTCCTTGAATCCAAGCCGGTTATCCGACAGCGCGGAGACCGCCAGTCGCTCCAGGGATTCCAGGGTCTCGGGAAGGAATCGGGAGGGGAGCTCCTCCGTTCCGATCTCCAGGATGACGTTCCTCAAAGCCATCACGCATTCCCCCCCTCGGCAAACACAGTCCCAGCAGCGGCCCCGGCACACCGCGCCAGAGCGCCGAACTTTCCCATGAACGGGAAGCCCATCTCCTCGCGCTGCTTCCGGTAGGCCGCGGCACAGCGGCTGGCCAGCGCGCGGATCCGACCGATGTAGCCGGTCCGCTCCGTCACGCTGACGGCCCCGCGCGCATCCAGCAGGTTGAAGGTGTGCGAGCTCTTCAGGACGTAGTCGTAGGCGGGCAGGACGAACCCCTTGTCCAGGATGCGCCCGGCCTCGGCCTCGTACATGGCGAAGAGCTGGAAGAGCATCGCGGTGTCGGCGATCTCGAAGTTATAGTGCGAGTTCTCGATCTCCCCCTTGAGGTCCAGGTCGCCGTAGGTCGCCGTGTCCGACCAGGCGAGGTCGTAGACGTTCTCCACCTTCTGGACGTACATAGCGATACGCTCAGTCCCATAGGTCAGCTCCGCCGGCACGGCCTCCATGTCGATCCCGCCCAGCTGCTGGAAATAGGTGAACTGCGTGATCTCCATGCCGTCGAGCCAGACCTCCCAGCCCAGCCCCCAGGCCCCGATCGAGGGGTTCTCCCAGTCGTCCTCCACAAAGCGGATGTCGTGTTCCGAGGGGTCGATGCCGAGGCTCATCAGGCTCTGGATATAGAGGTCCAGGATGTTGGACGGCGCGGGCTTGATGATGACCTGATACTGGTAGTAATGCTGGAGGCGGTTGGGGTTCTGCCCATACCGCCCGTCGGTGGGCCGGCGCGAGGGCTCCGCGTAGGCCACACGCCACGGTTCCGGGCCGAGCACCCGGAGCGCCGTGGCGGGGTTCATCGTCCCGGCCCCGACCTCGACGTCGTAGGGCTGCTGCACCACGCATCCCTGCTCCGACCAGAAGCGTTCGAGCCTGAAGTAGATATCCTGAAAGTTCAACTTGATCTCTCCTTTAAGCAGACGGCCAGCTCTGATGCCGCCCCTAAACGACCCGCTCAACTCGTTGCCCTCGTTGGCGGTCTGCTTATCGGGGGCTGGCAAACCCCCGATGCTGTGCCGGTCGCTTACGTCGACACGCGGCGCCGTTGCCGCGTTGTCGACGCAAGCAGGATTTGCACCTTATTACAAGCGATTCAGCGTCTGAAACCAATGTCTCGTATATCCTGAGAGAGGAGCCCCCCAACGCAGCGGGAGGCCAGGGTAAAAAGCCCCCGCGCACCGTCAAGCTCCCCGAGTTCTCCGCACCGTTCGACCCCGGACACATCCGCTCCCGCAGTCCGCCTCAAAAGCGACAGGTCCTCCCCCGAGAACCGGGGCCGGCCGGTCCCAGGCCCACAGTCCGCGCAGGTCAGGCCCTCGCCCGTCCAGAACAGCGGGACGGCGGGGCGACCGCACCGGGCGCAGCGCGTCAGGTCGGGAGCGAGCCCCCACGCCGTGATCCAGCGCCACAGAAAACGCCACTCCGCCGCCTCCGGCGGAACCCGGGGCGTCCTCAGAAGGCGCATATTCCAGTAGAGGTTGGCCAGGAGGTCGTCCGCCGGATGCTCCGCCATCAGGTGGCGCAGCAGGAGCTTCGACCAGCGGACCGCCGTGCGGAGCGCCTCCGGTCGCCTCCTGAGGGGGATCATGCCATCGGCGACGTCCACCGCGCTCAGGTAGACCCCGCCGCCCCGCCCCCGGTGGAGCCGAAAGGCCCCCCAGACGAGCGGCTCCGTGCCGCCGCCGAAGCGCACGCGCCCACCCGCCGCCCCGCGCGCAGAGACGCGGACCAGCCCCCGGCCCTTGAGGAAGAGGGCGAGCAGGAGATCCCCCTCCCCCGCCAGGGAACGCGAGAGTACCACGCCCGAGGCGGAATCCAGGCCCTGACGCGTCATCCTCATCCCCCCACCCTTGAAACGACATCGGGGGGCGCCGCCCCCCGAGCCCCCGGCAGGGGAACGTGTCCCCCTGCACCCCCTGATGGGAACGGAACCAAAGGGCGGGGTCAGAGCCCAAGGCGGCGCAGCACGGGCTCCGACTGCCTCCAATGCGGCGACACCTTCACCCACAGGTCCAGGTAGACCGGATGTCCGGTGAGCCCCTCCAGCTCCAACCGGGCGCTCTGGCCGACGCGTTTCAGCATCAAGCCCGACGCCCCGATCAGGATAGCCTTCTGCCCCGCCGTCTCCACGATCAGGGACGCCCGGACGTAGAGCCGCTTCCGCTCGGGGTACTCCTCCGGGCTCTTGTACTCGTCGATCTCCACAGCAACGCAGTGAGGGACCTCATCTCGCAAAAGGGCCAGCACGCGCCCACGGATGACCTCGGACGCCATGAAGCGCTCCGTACCATCAATCAGGATGTCGGGATCGTACCACGGCATCCCCTCGGGCAGGAGCGGCAGCAGAAGGGCTATCAGGGCGTCGAGGTTGCGCCCCCTGCGCGCGGAGACGGCGATGCGCCCGGCGAAGGGTAGTCTGGTTCCGTAGAGCTCCAGCGCTCCACCGGGGTCATGCGCGTCGGCCTTGTTCACCACCAGCACGATCGGTCGGGAGACGACGGAGAGCGCCCTCAGCACCTCGGTGTCCTCGGCCCTCAGCCTGCGGTCCCCCGCCTCGACCAGCCAGCAGACGGCGTCGGCCTCGGCAAAGGCGTCCTCGGCCGCGTCCGTCAGGGAACGGCCGAGCCGGTCCCTGGGCCGGTGCAGCCCCGGTGTGTCCGTGAAGACGATCTGGGCACGTTCGTCGTTGTAGATGCAGCGAATCGCGTTGCGGGTCGTCTGGGGCTTCGGGGAGACGATCGCCGCACGGGCGCGCAGCAGCGCGTTGACCAGCGAGGACTTGCCGACGTTGGGCCGTCCGGCCAGCGCAACCACGCCGCAGCGCATCACGGCCTCGCCTTCCTGTCGCTCCCCGCTCAAGGGGCCTCGCCCCTCAGGTCGAAGGAGTGCGGCAGCAGATCGCGCGCGGAGTACACGAGGGGCCCCTCGGGCGACTCCAGAATCACCCGCATGTCGGGGTTGAACTCCACCAGAATCTGACGGCAGGCCCCACAGGGCGGACAGGGCCTGCCGAAGTCCCCATCCCCCGAGCCCGCAACCGCCACGGCCACGGGGTCCCTCAGGCCGCGCGCCACCATCGCTGCAATCGCGCTGCGCTCCGCGCACATGGTGAGACCATAGGAGGCGTTCTCCACGTTGCAGGCGGCCAGAACGCCCCCATCCGCAAGGAGCAGCGCGGCCCCCACCCGAAAGCGCGAGTAGGGTGCATAGGCGCGGGAGGCCGCCTCCCGCGCCCTCTCCAGCAGCTCCTGCGGGGAGGGGCCGGACCGTCCGTCCCCCTCGCCCCATCCACCCGCATCGACCCGGGACTTACCGGTCATCCTTCCCATAGGCCCTCCTCACGCGTCCTTCTCGGGATTTTTGCGTTCGAGGTCGAGCACCTTGATGCGGTGGTCCTCGAGGTCGACCACCCGAATCCTCCAGTCCTCGTACTCGAACGTCTCGTTCACCTGGGGGAACCCCCCGGCCAGCAGCAGCACCAATCCGGCCAGGCTCTCCGCATCCTCGGACTCGAAGGGGTAGTCCAGGGCCTCACTGAGGTCCTCCAGGCTTGTGGTCCCCTGCACCCTGTAGGTGCCGTCCTCCATCTCGAGGATGTCCGGGGACTCCTGGTCGTACTCGTCCTGGATCTCCCCGACGATCTCCTCCAGGATGTCCTCCATCGTTACGAGCCCCGCCACGCCGCCGTACTCGTCCACGACGACGGCGATGTGGATGTGGTCCCGCCGCATGGTCTCCAGCAGCTCCACGGTGCGGATGGTCTCAGGGACGAAAAGCGGCTTGCGCATCATACCCCCCACGGCTTGAGAGAGCTCGGCGCCAACCAGATGCTTCAGGGTGTCCTTGACGTAGAGCACCCCCACGATGTTGTCCAGGCTCTCCTCGTAGACCGGGAGGCGGGAGTGCCCGTGTTCGATGAAGACCTTCATGGCCTCCTCCAGCGGGTCCGATGCCTCCAGGGTCACCATGTCCATGCGCGGGACCATGACCTCGTGGACCCGCGTCTCCTCGAAATCGATGATCCCGTCGATCATCCGCCGCTCCACCGCCTCGAGCGCGCCGCTCTGCTCCCCGATCTTCACCACCTGCTCGATCTCCTCCCGCGTGACGAACACGTGCTGGGGCTTGAGGTCGAGCCGGAACAGCAGCCCGATGAAGGAGACGCACTTCCTCATCAGCCACGCGAAGGGAGCGAGCAGGACGGCGAGGAGGCGCAGCAGGGGCACGGAGAAGACCAGCACCCCGTCGGAATGGACCATCGCGGCGCTCTTCGGCAGTATCTCCCCGAAGATGACGATCAGCACGGTCATGACCGGGACCACGCAGACCAGCGCCCCCTCCCCGAAGACCTGGAGCACGAGCCTGGCCGCCAGGGTGCTGGCCGCGATGTTGACGACGTTGTTCACGATGAGACAGACGGTCAGGGCCTCCTGGACGTCGTCTATAAGCCATTGAAAGAGGGACCGGAAGAGCGAGCGTTTCTCCTGGAGCACCATGAGCCGGCTCCGACCGGTGGTCGTGATGGCCGTCTCTGAGGCACTGCAGAACGCCGACAGGAGGAACAGGACGACGAACCAGAGACAGCTCTTCAAAAAGGGCAGCAGGGCGCTCCCGGAAAGGGCCCCCATCCTAGTGCCCTCCCCTCAGGACATCCAGGAGCCGTTGTTTGACGGCGTCCTGACGGGCCCACATGGCCGACTCCCGCTCCTCTGTGTCATGGTCCCAGGCCAGCAGATGCAGAAAACCATGCGCCAGCACGAGGCAGAACGCATCCTCGGGGGGAAGCCCCTCGTGCAGGCGCGCCACCTCCTCCGGACAGATCAGGATGTCCCCAAGAGGCAGCAGCTCCGTCAGCGCCCCGTCCGGGACGAAACGGCCGTCCGCCTCCCAGAGCGGGAAGGACAGCACGTCCGTCGCCTCGTCCCGCTCCCGGTACTCGCGATTGACCGAACGCATCTCGTCCGACCCCAGCAGGGTCACCGAAAGCTCCACCGTCCCGTAACGGACGATCTCGGGATACAGGGAGGCCAGCTCGCCCTTGAGGACGCGCCCGAGGGGCCCCCATGCGGATAACGGAATTGGACTTTGAGGTTCCCCGTCCTCGGGGCCGTCGACGTGAAGTTCCAATCTCAAAACGTGAACCCTCCCAGAGTCTATCCCCGATCGATGCGGCCCCATCCGCCGTCCGCCGTCGATATGGAGAGAATGTAAAGAATAACATAACACAACATGCGCTTGGAGACCAGATCAAGGGAACGGAACGTTTCCGCGTTCATCGGGTCTCCGCTCCTACAGTTTCGGCTCCGACAGGAACGACCGAAGCCTCCACACCGTCGCCCGCGGCAGGGGCAGGCGCGCCTCCGGCCTCTTTCTGCCTTCCTCGGTCGGGGCTCCGGACCATCCGGGTGTGATACATAGAGAGCAGGACGGACAGAAGGGACTCCTTGATGCGGGTGAGGTCCCTCAGTGTGAAGTCGACCTCGTCGAACTGCCCCTCCGCAATCTTGCTGCCCACCACCTGGTTGATGACCTTTTCCAGGGCCATGATGGCCTGGCTCCGCCCCGCGTTTCGCCCGCTCTGCGGCATCTCCTTCGCGTCCCGCCTCAGGAGCTCGCGCCCCAGGCTCTCGCTCCGTATCGCGGCCTCCAGGGAATCCAGGATCATCAGGAGCGCCGTCTCGCGGGACCGGGGTTTGGGCCCCGGATAACAGAAGTCCGACCACTCGACGCGCTCCTCCTCCCCCCGCTCCCGGGCCTCCGCCCTGGCCTTGTTGTAGAAGTAGCGGACGCAGGCGGTGCCGTGATGCTCCGCGATGAAGTCCCGTATCCTCCTGGGCAGGCCGTACTCCCTGGCCATCTCCAGGCCGTCCTGGACGTGCGATATGATGGTCATGGCCGAAAGCGTAGGGCTCATCTCATCATGGACGTTGGGGCCCCCACCCTGGTTCTCGATGAAGAACTGCGGGCGTCTCAACTTTCCGATATCGTGATAATAAGCCCCGGCCTTCATCAGGTTCTCGTCCATCCCCATATCGATCGCCACCGCCTCGGCGAGTGTGGCGATCGCCAGGCAGTGCTGATAGGTCCCCGGTGCGTCCCGCTGCAGCTTACGCAGCAGTGGACTCGAGGGATGGCTCAGTTCCCGGAGGCGAAGGATGGAGAGGACGCCGATATACCCCTCCACCAGGGGCAGGAGGACGACCATGAAGATCGCGACCAGGGCGTCCAGGAGCAGGAAGCGCCCGGTCTCCATCCAGAAGAAGCCCCCCGTCAGGGGCACCCCCTGGATCCAGAGGATGACGATGCGGGACACGCTCAGGAAGAGCGCAAACAGGACCAGCCTGCGGACGAGGAACTCTCGGGACTCGATGCGGCGCAGGAGATAATACCCCGTCATCGAGGCGAGGAAGCCCATGGAGAGGAGCAGGAGAAGATCGTAGACGGAGAGCCCCGCGATGATGAATACCCCGGACGCGGTGCTGGCCAGGGAGGCGTTGAAGGCGAAGGACCGGGGCATACAGAGATAGGCCACCATGACCGCAGGGAGGATGCCGGCGCCCGCCGTCCGCATCTGCACGGCGAGCACCTGGCCGATCCATGCGGCCGAGACGACGAAGACGATGCACTCCCACGGAGGCCGGCTGCCCGACTCCCGGGCCGGGACCTCCAGCCACAGCGGCAGGATCAGGACGAGGAGGAAAACGATGACCACCTGGGTGACGGGGAAGGCGTCCTCCGTATAGCCCTGCAGCCTCAGCAGGCTGGCCGTCTGGGGCGTCACCACGTCCCCGCGCTCGACGATGACGTCGCCCAGAACCAGGCGGCGTTCGATGACGGGAATCCTGTTCCCCGCGCTCTGTCTCACCAGATCGGTGAGCTGAGGCTCGAGCTTGTAGTAGGCGTCGTTCACCTTCGTCAATATCTGATAGATCAGGTTGGCGTCGTCCACCGAATCGACGCGCTTTCCGATCTCGTCCCACAGCAGGGCCGCCTCCGTCCCCCCGCTCTCCAGGACGTCGCCGGACGCGAGGTGCGAAAAATAGGCGTCCCCGACCTGCAAGGCCAGCTTCATGATTCGGCTCCGCTCCGCTCCATCCAGGACGAACACGGCATCCAGCAGGGCCGGAGGCATATAGGACAGGAGCTTCGGATCCTGGGGGTCCTTTACTGCCTGGAGTTCCTCCAGGCGTCTTTTCATTCGGTCCCGGACGGCGATGTCCCGGACCACGACGCCGGCCATCCGCTCCTCCTCCATCTCCCGGAGGGCCCCCGTTGCCGAGTGGTCCTCGTACTTCACCGGGGAGATAACCCTGTAGGTCTGGGGGGACGGCAGCCCCTGCGCGAAGCTGTAGCCCCTGTTACGGACGTAGAGCCACTCCATCATGACGATGGAGAGCCCGACGGCCAGCAGCATGACGACGGAGAGAAGATAGGACCTGCGCCATTCCGGGGATACGGAGGCCCAGGGATGCCGTAACCGGTCAAGAAAGGCGCTTTTCATAGCGGTCATAGGCCTGGACCACTTTCTGCACGATCTCGTGACGGACGACGTCGGCCCCCGTAAGGTCGAAAAAGCCGATCCCCTCGATGCCCTCGAGGATCGACCGCACGCTGCGCAGCCCCGAGGGGCGCCCCTGCGGCAGGTCCACCTGGGTGATGTCGCCGGTCACCACGGCCTTGGAACCGAATCCCAGACGGGTGAGGAACATCTTCATCTGCTCGGGGGTCGTGTTCTGAGCCTCATCCAGGATGATGAAGCTGTCGTTGAGCGTCCGCCCCCTCATATAGGCCAGGGGCGCGATCTCGATGATCCCCTTGTCCACGTAGCGGGCGAACCGTTCGGGCGACAGAAGCTCATAAAACGCGTCGTAGAGAGGACGAACGTAGGGCTCGACCTTCTCCCTGAGGTCGCCCGGGAGGTACCCCAGGCTCTCTCCAGCCTCGACGGCCGGCCGTACCAGGACAACGCGGTTCACCCGCCCCTCCTTCAGCATGGAGACGGCCTCGCAGACCGCCAGGTAGGTCTTGCCCGTCCCCGCGGGGCCGACGGCGAACAGGATGTCGTTGTCCCGCATGGCCTGGATATAGGCCCTCTGCCCGACGGTCTTGGCCCGGATGGGCTTGCCCCGCGCCGTCGTGCAGACGACCTCCGAATACAGCGAGTCCAGCTTGATCTCCCGGCCCTCCGCATGGGCGTCCATCGCGTGACGGACGTCGGCGACGCGGATCTCGTGCCCGCTCTCGGCGACGACCGCAAGCTGACGCAGCAGGTACGCCACGATGCGCACCGGCTCGGCGTCGGGGCCCGAGATCCGTATCCGGCTCTCCCCAACGGAGAGGGAGACCGGATAACGGGCCTCCAGGGCCTCGAGGTTCTCGTCGTGCAACCCCAGAAGACGGGCCATGGCCCCCCCGCCGGCAACCGCGACATCCTCGGAAATCCTCAGCGGAGCGTCTCTCCGCTCAAACGCTTCTCCATCCATTCCAGAACTTCTCCATCCATCCTATTTTTCGATTTTTCCCCTGTTTTTCGAGTTTCCTTTCGTTTCCCGGCATCATATGGGATAGGCTGCCTCCTCGACGAGGTCCTGGAGCCCAACGTCCCGGCGCGTGACGCGCGCGTACTTCCGCGGAAGAAAGTCCTTGGCGACCTGGGGGAACATAATCCAGGTCAGGGCGTCCTCCGGCTGGAGCGACCAGGCATCCACGGCCCTGCGGGCCGCATCCATCTCAGGGGGAATCCTCTCACCGGGCCGGCAGGTGATGGGCTCCTCGTCTCCTATCGCCAGCCTCTGGACCTCGGGGTCCAGGGGAGCGGGCGCCGTCCCGTAGTAGCCCAGGAAGTACTGCTTGACCTCCTTGGGGATGACCTTCCAGCGCTGGCCCGTCAGGACGTTCAGCGTCGCCTGGGTCCCGACGATCTGGCTGGTCGGGGTCACCAGGGGCGGGTAACCCATGGCCTTGCGCACCACCGGGATCTCGTTCATCACGTCCTCCAGCTTGTCCAGGGCGTTCTGCTCCTTGAGCTGGTTCACGAGGTTCGAGTACATGCCGCCAGGGACCTGATAGCGCAGGATGTTGATGTTGACCCCGCCAATGTCCGGGAGCAGTTTCCTGTACTTCTCGCGGAGCGTCTTGAAATACTCCTCGACGGGGATCAGCTTGTCCAGGCTGATTCCCGTGTCCAGGTCCCCGCCCGCCAGGGCCGCGACCAGCGACTCCGTGGGCGGTTGGCTGGTCCCCATGGAGAAGGGGGAGATCGCCGTGTCGACGATGTCCGCCCCCGCCCTGAGCCCCGCATAGTAGGTCATGGAGGCCAATCCGCTGGTGTAGTGGCTGTGAAGCTGTATCGGCAGGTCCGTCCGGGCGCGTATCGCACGGACGAGCCGAGCGCAGTCCACCGGGCTCAGCAGGCCCGCCATGTCCTTAATGGCTATGGAGTCCGCCCCCATGCCCGCCATCTCCAGGGCCATCTCGGCGAAGGCGTCCAGGGTATGGACGGGGGAGATCGTGTAGGAGATGCACAGCTGGAGGTGCGCCCCCTCCTTCTTCACCTGGTCGGCCGCGACCTCCATATTACGCAGATCGTTCAGGGCGTCGAAGACTCGGATGATGTCGATACCGCCCCCCACCGCGCGCTTCACGAACTCCCTCACCACGTCATCCGCATAGTGCCGGTAGCCCACGAGGTTCTGCCCCCGAAGCAGCATCTGGAGCTTGGTGTTTTTGATCCGGGAACGGATGACGCGCAGCCGTTCCCAGGGGTCCTCGTCCAGGAAGCGCATACAGCTGTCGAACGTCGCCCCGCCCCACATCTCGAGGGCCCAATACCCCACCGCGTCCAGCCTCTCGAGGACGGGGATCATGTCCCTGGTGCTCATCCTCGTGGCGATAAGGGACTGGTGCGCGTCCCGAAGCGCCGTCTCCATGATGCGCGCCCTCCGGCCCGCCTTCTCCTCCTGCGCCCCCTCGGTCCTGTTCTCCGTCATCTCCGTCCTCCATCATTGTAAAGCGTTCCCCTGTCGAGGCTCGCCTTGGCCCGTTCCCACATGACGTCAAGCTCCTCCGGGGAACAGTCCTCCAGGCTGACGCCGCGCTCCACGGCCTGCTTCTCGACCCGACGGAAGCGCCCTGCGAATTTGGCGCAGGCCCGGGAGAGCGCCGCGTCGGGGTTGACGCCCAGGTGACGCGCCAGGTTGACGACCATGAACAGCAGGTCCCCCAGCTCGTCCTCCACGGCCGCGGCATCCCCGTGCCCCACAGCCTCCCGCAGCTCGGCAGCCTCCTCGTCCAGTTTCGTGAAGAGCGGGGCGGCGTCGCCCCTGGGCCAGTCGAACCCGACGTGTGCCGCCTTGCCCTGCATCCGGTGGGCCTTGAGAAGCGGAGGCAGCCCGGCAGGCACCCCGGCCAGGACCGACAGGTCCTCCTTCCGGGCACGGCGCTCCTCCAGCTTGATGCTCTCCCAATTCCTCAGGACCGCATCGCTGTCCCTGGCCTCGACGTTTCCGAACACGTGGGGGTGACGCCGGATCAGCTTGTCGCAGATCGTGCGCACGACGTCCCTCATGTCGAAGTCCCCGTGCTCACGGGCCAGCGAGGCCACAAAGACGACCTGCAGCAGGAGGTCCCCGGACTCCTCCCGGACCTTGTCCATGTCCCGCTCCGTGATGGCCTCCGCAAGCTCGTAGGCCTCCTCCGTAATGCAGGTGCGCAGATCCTCCAGCGTCTGCTTTCGGTCCCACGGACAGCCCCCCGGGGCCCTCAGTCGTTCGATCAGGCCGACGATTTCGTCGAAATAATGCCCTTTATCCTCGCGATCGCCGCGGCCGCTCCCGGCCCTCATGTTTTCGTCGCTGGAAATCACAGTCACACCTCCGACGGTCTCCGATACTCAGCCATAAATGATAACACAGCACAAGGGGGCGGGTCCCGCCGGGAATCCGCCCCCTCACAAAATCGCCGCTGCGCGTCCGCGTCCGTCTATTGCTGGCCCTTGCCCGCCCCCTGGAGCTGAGCCGTAACGTTATTGAGCCAGCTGGCCTGCTGCATCAGCTTGGATAGACTCCGCTCGGCCTCGGAGAACCGTCTGAAGAGCGTTTCCTTCTTCTTCTGCAGGCGCTGCTCGAACGTGCTCAGGTACTTGTTTATCGACTTGATCTCCGTGTTGATGCCATCGATTTCCTGCACCACGGTGCCCTTGGCGGCCCCCCTACCGCTGTTGCCACTCCCCGCGGAGGAGCGGAGCATCCCGTCCGCAAACTTCTGCATGTCCTTGGCGAAGGCCAGCATTACGTCCGTGGCCTCCTCCGAATTCTTCTTCATCGCCTTCATGTAGTCCCGCGAGCTGAACTCGAGCTCGCCGCTCTTACCGTGGTCTCTGGATGTGGTCTTGAACCCCATCTGGTAGAGGCCCGTATAGGTGTAGTCCATGCCAAGGGCCTTAAGGGCTGGGGCACCCGAAACCTGGACCTGACGCTCCGTGCCCGCGTCGATCACCAACTTGCCGTCCGAGACCGAGGCTTTTGCAAAGGGGGTGGGGTACTTCCGCCCGTCGGGATCGTAGTGCAGGGCGCTGGCCTCCCCCTTCTCGGATGTATCGTTGATCTTGGCCGCAATGGACTCGAGCGTGTCCTCCGGATTGATCGTGATCTCGGCGACACGGGCCCCCACCGTGATGCGCAGCGTGCTCTGGCCCTTGAGGCCGTTCTGCTCCATCGTCCCGTAGATGGGGTCCCGGCTCTTACGCTGCTTGAACGTGTGGTTGAAGGTCTGGGTGACGGTACGGCGCATCCTGCCCTTGGCCTCACGCAGGAGGGAGTTGCCGAAGAGCAGGCCCCATTTTCTGCGGAAGTCATCCGAGGGCAGGGTGGCCTTCTTCGTCTCGTCCACGGCCTTCTCCGAGGACTTGACGTTGATCCACTTCATCACGTCGTTGTAAGCTTCTGTGAATGCCTGGAGGGCCTTGACGGATGCCTCCAGGTCGTGGGAGATATCCAGAGAGACGTGTCCCCGGCCCTTGAGCTCCAGCGTCACTCCCTTGATCAACTCGTTCTTGGTCTCCGGGCCGATCTTGTTGGACGACCGCGTCACCTTCTCGCCGTTCAGGATCATCTCCGCGTCCTCGGCGGCCGTGTAGTGCGCCTCGTCCTTCCGGTCCAGCCCCAGCGCGCTCAGGATCCCTGACCCGTCGTCCGACAGGGTGAAGGTGTTCTTCTCGTGCTTGTATTCCACCGTGTACTCGTCGCCGTACTTGGGGGTGTCGCGCGGAACGAGCGGCGTCGAGGGCTGAGTCCAGGTGAGGTCGAAGGTGCCACCGCTTCCGGATACGGAAAAAGCACCCGCCCCAAAGGTCGTCGGGGGATTCTGGTAGGCATAGGTAGCCGTCGGGTCAATCGTTCCCGTCGCCGTAGTGAAGCCCCACTCGCTCATGGTAAGCGTGTCTTTTCCCGTCCGCGTTACGTTGAAGGTCTGTGTCGTCCCGTCGGCCTTCGTCAGCTCCAAGTTATAGGGTGTCCCCGGCCCGGGGGCGCTCCATGCCACCTCGGGCCGCCAGCGCACCACGGCCTTGGCCGGGCTGCCGCCGTCGCTCACGATGTCGAAGTCCTCGCCCTGCACATAGGTCCTGCCGCCCTGTTTGATGACGGACTTTCCCTTGGCGAAGTCCGCGTAGGCCGATCCTGTAACCTCGTCATCGACGCCGCGTTTGACGTTGAGCGTGAACTCCTCATTTGCATTGGGCTTATACGTAACCTTATAGGCGACGCCCTCATCGGGGCGATTCGTCCCCAGCCACTTCACGGATTTCCCCTCGATTTTGAAATCCGTACCGTACTGATATGTTACATTGTTCTTGTCCTTGATAGAGATGTTTGTCGTCGACAGCGTCGCCTGGGGCGTAAAGGGCAACGCATCCTTATCCACATCGCCCTTGCCGCGCACGATGTCGCTTGGGCCATAGGTCGCTCCGCCCGTCGTATATTCATCCCCGACTGCTGCCTTGTACTTCACCTGATAGGTCGCCCCAGCGGGGGCCGTCTGCGGCTCGTAGTCGCGCCAGCGGATCTGGTTCCCGGCCACGATGTCGAAGTCCACACCCAGCTTCCAGGTCTTGTTGCCCTTCTTGCTCTTGACGACCATGTCCTTCAGAGATTTGGGGTCGATATACATATCCCCCAAAGGGTCGTACACATTGCCGGAGCGGGTCACCGAGACCTTCCGGGTGTCCTCGCCCAGGCCGGTAGCGTCACTCTTCAGGATCAACTTTTTGTCTACGACAGAAGCGGTTACGCCGAACGGCGGCTTCTGCGTCTTGAGGGTCGTGTTGATGCGCTTGGCCAGGGACTCCAGTGTGTCATTGGAATGAACCTCGATACGCAGCCTCCGGCCGCCGATGCTGATCCAGAAGTGGGCCTCCGAGGCTCCGCTCAAGGCGCCCGTGAAGGCCCCGGAGATCTTGTCCGAAAATGCATTGGAACGCTGGACCTGGCTCTTGGCCAGCTTCAGTACCTCGAGGTCGTGGACGTTGACCTCCGCATCCGAGTTTACGGTGGCCGTCAGCACACCCTTGTAGGAGCCGCTCTTGTCGATCCGCTCTATCTCTATTCCCTTCGCCTTGTAGGTTGAGGCAAGCTTGAGCGACGACAGCGTGCTGTTGAGCTTCTGCAGCGCGATCTTGAACTCCTCGAAATACTCCTTCTTCCGGGTCAGCTTATCCCGCTTCTCCACCATCACGAGCGCGGGCTTCTTCGCCTTGTTCAGGATCTTCGTTATCATCTCGTCCCAGTTGATCCCGGACGCGATACCCGATACGGACATGTCCGCCATATAAAACCCTCCTGTTCTTCGGCACGGACAAAACACATCGGACTCCGCCGATGCGCGTTTCGTGTTTATTATATCCTAAATTGAGTATCGGCGCCGGACAGCTCGAACATGAGCGATCCGGAGTATGTTAAAATAGGAACCTAAAATGAGGGATGTTAAGTCCTCACAACGATTACGCGTTTTTCGCCCTCCCCATCCCTTCCCTGGGATGGGGAGGCGTTTGGGCGCACCGGATTTTCCGAGGTACCAAGTCGGAGATCGGAACAAGTCGGAAATCGGAACAGGGGGGGCACGATGAAGGTATCGATTGACGGACAGGAGCGCCGCGAGATCCCGTCCACGGCGTCGCCTCTGGAGATTCTGGAGGCCGTGAGGGCGGAGGCCGCCCACTCCGGACTTGTCCTCACGGGGATTCGAGTTGACGGTGTGGAGCTGGAGGAGCAGGCATTTCTTGGCCTGTCGGGGGGGATGGCGGCGCACTTCGCGCTCACTCCGGTCCGACTTCTGATCCAGGAGACGCTCACCGAGGCCCTGAGCTACGTCTCTCGGTTGAGGAAGGGCCTTGGGGAGATCGCCGACCGCTTTGAGGAGGGTGAGACCTCGGCCGCGCAGAACGCTCTGTCCGACGCGATGGAGGGGCTGGACTGGACGCTGGACGTCTACGAGCGCTGCAGCGCGCTGACGGCCGGGCCCTCCGCCGAGCCGGAAGGGCAGGCGTTCCGGGATGGGCTCCTGGAGATCTTGAACCGCCTCATCGGCCTGATGGGCGGAAAGCGATACCCTCAAATGGCCCTGGTCCTGCGTCAGGAGCTGCTTCCGAGCATCGATGAACTCGCACGGATGCTGGGCAGGCTTTCCGTCCATCAAACCCGGTAAGGGCACAGAACGCAAGGCCGTGCACCGTACTTCCGGCCCTTTCTCCGTGATCCTTCCGTCTTGTGGCAGTCCCGTTTGGGGCATACCGTCTCACTTGATGCCGTTGCACTCGATGTTTGATGATGTTTGTTTAAGGTGTGACCATGTTTGTGTTAATGTTTGATGTCTGGATGTATGCTGGAGGAATTTCAATTTGTCCCTGCGTAAAGGTTTGATCCTCTTTATCTTGCTGGCCTTCGGGGCCAATGCGATCATTATAGCCAAAAGTGTCGATCACGAAACCGTCCGTTCCCTGCTCTCGTCGAACAAGCTCCTGCTGCTGGGGGCCCTGGGGGTGGTCCTCCTCTCCTGGATGTGCGACGCGGGACGTTTCTGCGCGCTCTCCCACGCGGCGCAGGAAAGGGTGCCGTTCTCCATGGGAATCGTCCTCACCTGGCTGAACTACTTCGGCAGCGCGGTCACCCCCATGCAGAGCGGGGGCGGCCCCTTCCAGGTCTACGTCCTTTATAAGAAAGGCGTCCCCATCGGCAAGGGTATCGCCATCACCTTGATCCGTACCATGCTGACCGTCCTGATCCTGAGCCTGGTCGTCCCCACGGCCCTGTTTCTCGAGCCCTCCATCCTGGAGGCAAGTCCCTTCCTGAAGGGGCTTGTCTTCTACGTCTTCGCCGTCATCGGCTGTACGTGGGTCTTCATCCTCTTCACCGTTCTTCGTCCGGGCGCACTCAAGCGGCTGGGAAAGATCGCCGTCCTCTGGATGAAGCGGCTGAACCTGGTGAAGTCCAACCGCCGCGTGATCGGCTGCTTCCAGTGGCTCGACCGGGAGGTGGACAATTACATCATGAACTTCCGCCTGGCGTTCCGCTCCGGTAAGGGGTGGATGCTGCTCGCCACAGTGCTCTCCGTCCTCCATCTGCTTCTGATCTTCACCGTGCTTCCCATCTTGATGAGCGCCGTCGGGCTCCCCTACAGCTACACCCAGACCCTGGCGACCCAGGCGGTCTTCATGTTCGTGCTCTATTTCATCCCCACTCCTGGGGCCAGCGGCTTCGCCGAGAGCGGCGGCGCCCTGCTCTTCGGGACCCTGATGCCCTGGAACATGGCAGGGGTCATGGCCATCATCTGGCGCTTCTTCACGGAGTACCTCTCCATCTTCATGGGGGTTGTCGTCGTGATTCGGATGTTGGGCTGGGGCGTCTCCGAGGAGCTCCACCAGGGCGTCTCCCCCGAGGAGGAGGCCAAGGATGAGGCCAGGCGAAGTCCAGCGAATGCAGGCGTTTCGTCAAAAAATTTTTAGGCTTCGGGGCGGCATCTGGACGGTCCTCTTCCTGATGATCCTGATCCTGGACCATCCGACCCTGCGGTCCATCCTCCTGGGGCTTCCCCTCGTCGTCCTGGGGCAGGGCTGGCGGTTCTGGGCCGTCGGCTGCATCGGACGCTACCGAGGGGAGGTCGTCGGCGCGGAGCGGCTGGTCACCTGGGGGCCCTACGCCTTCATGCGCAACCCTCTCTACTTCGGCAACGGCCTGATCGGGCTGGGGTGGGGGCTGATGGCCGGACCGTGGGCCGCCGCCCTGTTCGTGGTCTCCTTTTTCGTCCTCTACGGACTTCTCATCATCCCCTTCGAGGAGTCCTTCCTGTCCTCCAGGTTCGGGGAAGAGTACCTCGAGTACCGACGGAGGACAGGGGCCTTTCTGCCCTCTGCCTGGCCATCCGGTCATATTGCGGGGCCCTTCTCCGCTGGCATTCTCTGGACCAGTGAGCGCCACACGCTCCTCTCCACCGCCGTGGGGACCCTTCTGATCGCCGCAAAGGGATTTTTTCTAATAGGATCTTTATAAAAAATAAGCCGTTTTCCATGACACGCGAGGACTGGGACGCGGACAGGTATTTTGAGGCAGGCGCCGCGCCTTGGCTGTGCTATACTGAACTCATCACGAAATGGAGCCCACGCCATTGGAGGTGGATCATGAATCCCGAGAAAAAGGAACCCAAAAAGGAATTGACCGTAAAGGATCTCCTGTCGGCCATCTCCGAGACGGAATACCCGCAGTACATCCTGGAGGCGCTCTCCCGCGTCCAGCGGTGGATGCAGGACACCCTGGACGCCCCAGCGGATCAGGGGATGGACCCCGTCACGGCGATGTTCGAGGACAATGGCGAGATTGACATCGAAAGGCTCTTCGAGCGTCTGGAGAGCTTGGAGCAATACTTCGACCTCATTCCCAACACGCGCCGTCCCGATGGACGTCCCGACGTCGTCGTCGTCAGCATAAGCCCTCCGGATTACGAGAGCGGCGTGCGGACCGCCATCGACTACGCCGCGCTCTTCAACCGCAGCAACTGCAAGCGCGTGTGGGTCATCAGCGACACCTTCATCTTCGAGGACACGATGCGCTACGCCGCGCATGTGGACGCCCTGGCCAGCCAAGGCATCGTCCTGCGCTTCGTGCTCGTCACCCCCTGGGGGTGGGTCGAGATCCCGCTCAGCGGGGCCACCGCCTCCAGCCAACAGTTTCTGTGGCACAATCCCTTCAGGGGCGGCGGAACGAACGGATAAGGGCCCGCCAAGATGTCTAAACCCTCGCTTGCCCTTCCTGCGGTTTTGGGAAGAAAGTTCTTTCTGGACTTTTTGAGGAGGTGCGGGTAAAATGAAGAGGTTGCGGAGGTGAGATTCGTCTGGTGACGGGCCCGGGCTTCAAACCCGGTGAGGGGCGGTTTGCGCTGTCCCTGGTGGGTTCGATCCCCACACACCTCCGCCAAGGGACAATAAAAAGAGAAGAAGACGCCGGCTTTATAACATGCGAAAAGCCGGCGTTTTTTACTGATTCACTTCCCTATCCTCATTCCAATTCCAAGTTGTTTGTGAATCTTTCGATGTTGGCAAAAATAAAATTCACCTCAGAAATCCTCATTGATCCTCATCCTCCAGCAAGCCCAAAATCTCTGTCCAGATCGCGTTTCCCACCCGCATCCCCGCGGGGGTAAGTGCCAGACTCCGCTCGTCCGCACGCACAAGGCGGGAAGGAATCACCGTCAAAACCGCCTCGATCTCCTCCAGAAGGGAGCCGCCCCAACGTTCCGAAAAGCAGACCCGATCGATTCCCCATCGGGTCCTCAGGGAGAGGATCGCGGCCTCAACCCCGCGGGCTCTCGGCCCCAGCCTTTCCCCCGCCGTCTTCGCCTCGGGAAAATTCCTCCCTGCCGCCTCGAGATAGGCACCCAGCGTCCCCGGATTGGCGTAGCGGCGCCCCTCGAGGTAGCCCCACGCCGCCGGACCCAGGGCAAGGACGTCCTCCTGCTTCCAGTAGGCCAGGTTGTGCCGGCACTCGTCACCGGGCGGGGCGTAGCTCGAGATCTCGTACTGGATGAGGCCCCGTCGCGGGAGGAACCATTGGGCATAACGATAAAGAGGATAGCCGTCGGGAAGTGTGGGAGCACGAAGCCCCATGGGGGTGTCCGGCTCGAGCGTCAGCTGATAGGCGGAGACGTGCCGGGCTCCGGCATCCAGGACGCCTCTCAGAGAGGCTGCCCAGGAACGAAGCGTCTGACCGGGAATGCCAAAGATCAGGTCGACGCTCATCCTCAGCCCGGAGCGGGCAATGCGCTCCATCGCCTCGAGGGCGAGCCTCGCATCGTGGCGGCGCCCCAGGGCTTCGAGCTCCGCGTCATCCAGGCTCTGGACGCCAAGGCTGATGCGGGTGAAAAAAGAATCCCGCCAGATATCCAGCAGTTCGTCGTTCAAAGAGGAGGGGTTGGCCTCCACGGTCGCCTCCTCCAGGTGGCTCCAGTCCCCCAAGCCTTCGAGCAGAACAATCAGACGCCCCCATTCGTCCGCAGAGAGCAGGCTCGGCGTCCCGCCTCCGACGTAGAGGGTACGCGAAGACAGGGGGCCTAACAGTCCTTTCCAAAGGGCGATCTCCGTCTCGAGCGCGTCCAGGTAAGCCGCGACATCCCCAGCCGCCGGAGGCTTGCTGTAAAAAGAACAGTACCCGCACTTGCCGGCGCAGAATGGCACGTGCAGGTACACGGAGAGCCCCTTATTCCTCACGGGATGTTCTCCCGGCCTATTCGCCGTCCTCGATCCGGAGGAATGCCAGAAATGCCTCCTGGGGGATGGCGACGCGCCCGATCTGCTTCATGCGCTTCTTGCCCTCCTTCTGCTTCTCCAGGAGCTTCCGCTTTCGGGTGATGTCGCCGCCGTAGCACTTGGCCAGGACATCCTTCCGCAGGGCCTTGACGTTGACGCGAACGATGACGCGCTTGCCGATCGAGGCTTGAATGGGGACCTCGAAGAGCTGGCTGGGGATCAGTTCCTTCAGCTTCGTCACCGCCGCATGCCCGCGATGGTAGGCCGCGTCCTTGTGACAGATGAAGGAAAAGGCGTCCGCCGCCTCCCCGTTGACGAGGACGTCGACACGGACTAGTTCGGAGGGCTTGAGGCCGATGTATTCGTAGTCCAGGGACGCATAGCCTCGGGTCTGGGACTTGAGCTTGTCGTGAAAGTCGATGATGAACTCGGCCAGGGGCATCTCGTAGACCAGTCGCACCCGTTCCGGTGTCAGGTAGTCCAGAGAGCGGTAGACCCCCCGCTTTTCCTGGACCAGCTGCATCACCTTGCCCACGTACTCCGACGGCAGGAACACCGAGAGCTTGATGAAGGGCTCCCGTATCTCCTCGATCTCTCCCACATCGGGGAAATCGTTGGGACGGTGGGCCTCGATCACCGTGCCTGACTTCGTGACGATCTCATAGACGACGTTGGGCGCCGTAGCCACGAGCTCGACATCGTACTCGCGACGGAGGCGTTCCTGCGCCACGTCCAGGTGAAGCAGCCCCAGGAATCCGCACCGGAACCCAAACCCCAAGGCTACGGAGGTCTCCGGCTCGAAGACGATGGCGGAGTCGTTCAGGCAGAGTTTCTCCAGTGCATCCCGAAGCTGTGGGTAGTCGTCGCGCTCCACGGGATAGAAGCCGCAGAACACGACGCTCTTGACCTTACGGTACCCGGGAAGCGGCTGTGGCGCGGGGTTGCGCGCATTGGTAATCGTGTCCCCGACATGCGCCTCGGCCAGGGTTTTGATGCTGGCGGCCACGTAGCCGACCTCTCCCGGCCCCAACCGCTCGACGGGCGTGAAGGAGGGGCGGAACACTCCCACCTCGTCCACGGGATAGGACACGTTGGTCGCCATGAACAGGATGTCCTGCCCCGCGGTCAGGGTCCCGTTCACGATCCGCACGTAGCAGATGACGCCTCGATAGTTGTCGTACACGGAGTCGAAGATCAGGGCCTGGAGAGGGGCGTCCGGGTCCCCTTGAGGGGCCGGGACCGCCCTGACGACGCGCTCCAGAATCTCGTCAACCCCCCGTCCGTCCTTTGCACTGGCCAGGATGGCATCGTCGGCATCCAGCCCCACCACATCGCGGATCTCCCCTTTGGCGCTCTCGGGATGGGCCGAGGGGAGGTCGATTTTATTGATGACGGGCAGAATCTCGAGCCCCTGCTCGATCGCCTGATAGGCGTTCGCAACCGTCTGCGCCTCGACCCCTTGCGTCGCATCCACGACCAGGAGCGCCCCTTCGCAGGCGGCCAGGGAGCGCGATACCTCGTAGCCGAAGTCCACGTGACCCGGCGTATCGATGAGGTTCAGCACCCATTTTTTACCATCCGGGGACGTGTAGTCCATACGCACTGGCACCAGCTTGATCGTGATGCCCCTCTCCCGCTCCAGCGAGAGGGAGTCCAGCAGCTGATTCCTCATATCCCGCGACTGCACCGTGGAAGTCCGCTCCAGAAGGCGATCCGCCAGAGTGGATTTTCCATGGTCGATATGAGCAATGATGCAAAAATTTCTGATGTTCTCCTGTGCCATACGCGACTCCTCTGAAAATGCCGATTGACATGGGGGCTTCACCTCTCTGCCCTCACGCCGCTATCCTGAGACGGAACACCCCTCAAGCGAGAACGAGCGGCTGCCGGAAAGCCCCATCCTGGAGCCATTGAGGCCCTGAAAAAATCTGTCCTCCAACCGGCAAGCCGGGATTCCGCCGGGAACCCAGCGGGAAAAAAGTCTTCCAAGAGAAAAAGAGGGGCTCCACGCCCCTCGATTTTGAACGTACTTCTCCGCGCGCCCCCACGGGGCCTCCGCGGAGTGAAAAAACGAAAACAACGAACTTTATCAGATTTTTTCCAGCGCTGCCCAGATGGTCTTCGGCTCGAAAGGCTTGACGATGAATCCATCCACACCAAGCTCCTTTGCCCTGAGAGCTACGGGCAAAGTCGCATCGGCACTAACCAGGAGGACCTTTACCCCCGGCAGGATCTCGCGTATTTCACGAATGGTCCCGAACCCATCCAGCTTGGGCATGTGAAGATCGACGACGACGACATCGACAGCCTGAGATTTCGAGGCCATCTCACGCAGCTGACCGACACCCTGGACGCTGTCGGTTGCAGACCCCACGACGGTATACCCGCCGTCCGCAAACGTCAGGCGCAGCATATCCACCACGAAATCAGCATCATCGATGATAAAAACGCTTCGAGACGTCATCGGGGATCCTCCAGAGGGCATCAAGCTCCTCTAGTTCTTATCCGAAGCGGCCTTTCTCAAAGAATCGATCCAGGTCTCCCTAGCCGCCAGCTCCGCCTTCATCGTTGCCAAGCGCTCCTCCTCAACCTTCAACAGTTCCGAGAGACGCGCTTCGTAGCCCTCTCCAACCTTCCTGACCGCCTCGAACTCGGCTCGAAGGGAATCCAGATCAGGAACAGTCCTCCTCTCCAGCTCCGCAACACGCTGCTCCAGCTTCGCCAGTTCCTCTTTCTGGACTGGAGTGCCGGAGGAGGCGCTATCCTGCTTCAGAGTCCAGAGAATATTGAGGACAAGGATAATCCCGATCAAAGAGACAAAGATCTTCTTCGGCCTGCTGTTGACGAGATTAGACCAACCCGACTTTTTTTCCGGCTCTTTCTTCTGGGTTTCCATGACAAGACCCTCCACTCATAGGATAAGGGACAACGGCCCTCTTCTTTTTCATTGTACAATAAAGCGGCGAAAGAAAAAAGCGGCCCATCGCGGGGGGCCGCTTTTTGAGCCTGGGTGTCGTACCGGCTACTTAACCTCAACCTCGGCGCCGGCCTCGACGAGCTTTTTCTTGATCTCCTCGGCCTCTTCCTTAGCTACGCCCTCCTTGACCGGCTTGGGCGGATTGTCAACCAGCTCCTTGGCCTCCTTCAGGCCAAGGCCGGTGACCTCACGGACGACCTTGATCACGTTGATCTTGTTGGCGCCGGGGGCCTTATAGATCACGTCAAACTCGGTCTTCTCCTCCTCGGCGGCCGCAGCGGCGCCGGCGCCGGGCATAGCCATCATGGGCATGGCCACGGGGGCGGCAGCGGAGACGCCGAACTTCTCCTCAAGGGCCTTCACGAGCTCGGAGAGCTCGAGTACCGTCATCTCCTCAATAGCCTTGATCATCTCATCACGGGTCATAAAAACTTACCTCCCAAATTTGATATCAGCCCCAAAGCACCATGGGGCGCTTGACAAACAATAAAGAACGAAACAAAAGCAGTCGACAGCGAGAAAAAATTCGGCCTAAGCGGCCTCTTTTTTGTCCCGGATCTGCCCAAGGCACGTGACCAGCCCCCGCACCGTCCCGGAGAGCACGGTGACCAGTCCGGAAAGGGGCGCGGCGATAGTACGGACGACCTGCCCCACCAGCGCATCCCTCGATGGAAGATCGGCCAACGCGTAAACCTGACTCTGATCCAGGGCCACCTTGCCCAAAAGTCCACCCTTCAGGACGAATGCCTTCTGCGTCTTGTCGGTGGAATACTCCTTGAGCACCTTAGCAACCCCGACAGGGTCTCCATAGCAGAGCGCATAGATGTTCGGCCCCGTCACCATGGAGTCCGGCAGCGACTCGAGGCCGGACTCCTTCATGGCAATCGCAAAAAGGGTGTTCTTGGCAACCTTCAGCTCTCCCCCCGCCGCGCGGACCTTCACGCGAAGCGCGGTGCTCTGAGCCACCGTCATCCCACGATACTCCCCTACAAAGACGGCCTCGGTCCTCTCGAGCTTCTCCTTTAAACCCGCGACCTGTTCATACTTGATTTTTGCAGGCATTATTTTTCACCTCCTCGACCTCAAAATCCAATGCTCCATCCATACCAAACCAATGTTCCTCAAAACCCATCAAAAAATCCCCCGACCCGAAAGGCCGAGGGACACAAAAACAGATCTGCCGCGTTTCAAGCGGCATCTCCATTTCTCAGCCTCGGCAGGTATCGAATTAAGCCCTTTTCAAAAAGGCGCCTGCTCTCTGGGGTCGAAAAACCATATAGATAAAAAAACGTGAGGGGGGGAAAGGCCCTCCTCCTTATGCCGACAGCTCCTTCACGGCGGCGAGGGGATCGATGGATATCCCGGGGCCCATCGTCGAGGTCAGGGAGATGCTCTTGATGTACGTCCCCTTCACCGAAGCGGGGCGCGCTCTCTGGACCGACTGGAGGAGGACCTTGGCATTCTCGAAAAGGGCGTCGGGGGTGAAGTTCTTCTTACCCACGGAGTTATGGATAATCCCCGCCTTATCGACGCGGAACTCCACACGGCCAGCCTTGATCTCCTGGATAGCGTTAGCGAGGTCAAAGGTCACGGTCCCCGTCTTGGCGCTGGGCATCAATCCCCGCGGCCCCAGGACCTTACCCAGGCGACCAACGGACTTCATCATGTCCGGCGTCGCGATGACCGCATCAAAGTCCATCCAGCCGCCCGCTATCCTCTGGACGAGGTCCTCGCCTCCAACGACATCGGCCCCTGCGTCCTCGGCCTCTTTGACCTTCTCGCCTGTGGCGAGGACAAGCACCCTCTTGGTCACTCCGGTGCCGTGGGGGAGGACCACCGTGCTGCGGACCTGCTGGTCCGCATGGCGCGGGTCGACACCCAGACGAATATGCAGCTCCATGCTCTCGTTGAACTTGGCCGTCGCTACGGACTGAAAAAGATCGACAGCCTCACGAAGACCGTACTGCCTGTTGCCGTCGATTTTAGCGGCCGCCTCTCTGTAACGCTTACTTCGCTTCATCGATAAAACCTCCCGTGGTCGATAACGAGCTCATAAACTCTGCCACTTGTTTTCTGCCTCTACCTCTGGATCTCAATCCCCATGGAACGGGCCGTGCCCTCGATCATACGCATGGCGGCCTCGACGTCGTTAGCATTGAGGTCCTGGCGCTTCAACTCCGCGATCTCCCGTACCTTGCTTCTGGGGAGTTGTCCCACCTTGGTCTTGTTGGGAACCCCGGACCCCGATTCGATCCCCGCCGCCTTCTTCAAGAGGACGCTTGCGGGAGGGGTCTTGAGCTCGAACGTGAAGCTTCGGTCGGCGTAGACCGTAATGATCGCGGGAATGATCAAACCCGCCTGATCCGAGGTCTTCGCGTTGAACTGCTTACAGAACTCCATAATGTTGACGCCGTGCTGGCCCAGAGCAGGCCCCACGGGAGGAGCAGGCGTTGCCTTTCCGGCCGGCAACTGTAGCTTAATTTGTCCAACGACCTTCTTTGCCATGAAACAAAATCCCCTCTCCTAAATAAAACCTTATCTAAGGCACAAATCCCGTCCAGAGAGGGACGGGAACGTCTGTCATATCTTTTCCAGGAGTTCGTAGTCGGTCTCGACGACGGTCTCTCGGCCAAACACACTGACCGTAAATTTGACCTTGCCCTTTTCAGGGATGATCTCTACAATGGGACCCACCTGTCCTTCGAAAGGACCGCTCTTGACGCTGACAGTATCCCCTAACCTGAGGTTGATCTCGACCTTGGGCTTAGCCTGCTCCGGGCCGATACGGGACATCAGCTCACGGACCTCCCGTTCGGAAAGAGGCAGCGGAAGGCTTCCTGCCCCGACAAATCCCGTCACACCCGGCGTATGGCGAACAACATACCACGACTGCTCGTCAAGCACCATTTCCACGAGCACATAACTGGGATAAAGCTTCCTGGAGACCTTACGGCTTTTCCCGTCTTTTACGAGGACCCGCTCCTCCACAGGAACCAGCACACTGAAAATGTTCTTCTCCATCCCCATCGTCGCTATGCGCTGTTCCAGGTTGGCCTTGACTCGATTCTCATAGCCCGCATAGGTCTGTACGACATACCAGCGGCGCTCGTCTCGTGCCTCCATGAAAAACTCGGGAAAAGTCCCTTCACCCCCACCTGCGCACCTGGGATCGTATCCAACAAACCGTCGTCAGCTCAGGATCCCGGAGAAAACCCACGTCAGGAGAAAATCGATAGCCCCCAGATAGACGGAGGCACAAAGTGTAAAAAAGATGACAACCAACGTCGAAAACCAAATCTGCCTCCTACCGGGCCAGGTCACCTTCTTCAGCTCAGCCCTGGCTTCCCGCAGGAAACCGATTCCCGGGATCGAACTCGCAATTTCTTTAGCCATGCATTGCCTCCTGCGGACACCACGAAACGACACCCTGGACAATAAAAAAGTGGCAGGCCCGGCAAGACTCGAACTTGCAACCCCCGGTTTTGGAGACCAGTGCTCTACCAATTGAGCTACGGACCTGCATTCAGAGCAACGGCATGTATTGTACACCAGCGGCACCCGTTGCGCAAGATGCCTTGAACGGCTGAAGAATATAAAGCAGAATATAAAGCTGAAGATATAAAAGAGACAAAATCGGTCCTCTCGACTCGAGCGGAGAGGACCGATTCACTATCTTTCGAGCACTCCCCTGGAAGAGACGGGGGGAGGCATCAATTCAAACGAACCCAAAACGAAACTACTTCGACTCCTTATGCACGACGGAGGCGTTGCACCACTTGCAGAACTTTTTGATCTCCAGCTTCTTCGACTGCTTCTTCTTGTTCACCGTCGTCGTGTAGTTGCGCCGCTTGCAGGTCGTGCAGACCAGCCCAACGATATCGGCCATAACCGCTCACTTCCCTTTCGCTGCAAATGTAAAACCGTAAAACAAATTTATGACCGCGGTCCTTCCCGCCGGACCGCCACGAGCCAACGAAAACCGCCCTATTCGAGGATCTTGGTGACGACGCCGGCGCCCACCGTGTGGCCGCCCTCGCGGACCGCGAAGCGAAGACCTTCCTCCATCGCGATCGGCACGATCAGCTCCACCTCGAACGTCGCGTTGTCCCCGGGCATCACCATCTCCACTCCCTCGGGAAGCTTGATCCCGCCCGTAACGTCCGTCGTCCGGAAGTAGAACTGCGGCTTGTACCCCGCGAAGAACGGCGTGTGGCGGCCGCCCTCCTCCTTCTTCAGAACGTACACCTCGCCCTTGAACTTCGTGTGCGGCGTCACGCTCCCGGGCTTCGCCAGCACCTGCCCACGCTCCACCTCGTCCTTGTCCACCCCACGAAGCAGGACTCCCACGTTGTCCCCGGCAACCGCGTCGTCCAGGATCTTACGGAACATCTCCAGCGACGTCGCAACCGTCTTCTTGATGTCCGTCTTCATCCCGACGATCGCCACTTCCTCGCCCGCCTTGATGATGCCGCGCTCCACCCGGCCCGTCACAACCGTCCCGCGGCCCGTGATCGTGAACACGTCCTCCACAGGCATCAAAAACGGCTTCTCCGTCTCCCGGACCGGCTCAGGAATATAGCTGTCGCACGCATCCATCAGTTCCCAGATCGGCTTGCAGATCGGGTCCTCGCGCGTCCCATTGCCCTTCTCCAGAACCTCCAGCGCCGAGCCACGGATGATCGGAATGTCGTCCCCGGGGAACTCGTACTTGTTCAGCAGTTCCCGGATCTCCATCTCCACGAGGTCCAGAAGCTCCGGGTCGTCCACCTGGTCCGTCTTGTTCATGAACACCACCAGCGCGGGAACGTTCACCTGGCGCGCCAGAAGCACGTGCTCGCGCGTCTGCGGCATCGGGCCGTCTGCCGCGCTCACCACCAGAATGGCCCCGTCCATCTGCGCCGCTCCCGTGATCATGTTCTTGATGTAGTCCGCGTGGCCCGGGCAGTCGATGTGTGCGTAGTGGCGCTTCTCCGTCTGGTACTCCACGTGCGAGATGTTGATAGTGATCCCGCGCTCCCGCTCCTCCGGCGCCTTGTCGATCATGTCGTACGCCGTGTAGTCCGCCCACTTCTGCGTCGCAAGACACTTCGTGATCGCCGCCGTCAGCGACGTCTTGCCGTGGTCGATGTGACCGATCGTACCGATGTTCAGGTGCGTCTTGTTCCGCTCGAACTTCTCCTTCGCCATCTCCGAATTGCCTCCCAAAATTGAAAGATATTCCGTTCCGGGGGGTTCGGTTTCTGAAGCTGTGCTTCAACGACAGCGACGCCCCCTCATATTCTAACAAAAAAAGGCCCTTTGCGCATGCTTGAGCAGGCCCATCTTTCCAGCGGACACAAAAAGTGTGGTACAAACGAAGTAAGCGGACGACCGGCAAACAAAGTAAGCTGTATCGAAGTATGCGATTAATCTGGAATCGGAATCAGGGGGAGACCGCCGCTGCGGAGCGGGAGTGCACCCCCCGCCCCAAAAGGCTCGGAAGACAGCCGCAGTAGTTCTGCCGGTACAGCCCCATCTCCCGGGACAGCTTCAAGGACCGCAGGAAGCCGTCGTTTTTTCGCCACACGCGGGGCTCCCAGTCCAGCCCGTGGCGGCCGCAGATCTCCGCCCCCAGACGAAGGATCCTCGGGACGTCCTTATGCGGACTGATCGTCAGGCTGGAGCACAGGCGCCCATAGCCCCTCCTCCGAGCCTCGAGGGCCGCGGCCTCCAGCTGGAGGGCGAAGCAGGCCGTGCACCTCAGGCCCCCCTCCGGCTCCTCCATCAGGCCGGCCATCCTGTCGAACCAGCCCCGGGGAAGGTAGGGGGCCTCGACCACGGGCACGGACTCGCAGTCCCGGAGGGTGTGCAGCGCGGCAAGGCGCCGGAGGTACTCCTCCTGAGGATGGATGTTGGAGCCGTAGAAAAAGCCGGACACCTCCCAACCCTCCGCCCGGAGCTCGCGCATCGGCACCGTCGCGTCGGGCGCGCAGCAGATGTGAAGCATCATGCGCCCCGCCATCATGGCAATCCCCCTTTTCTCGAACAGGGGCGTCTCGAACGGCGCTGCCTCGAACAGAGCTGCACGCGCCGCTCAGCCCCTCAGACGGGCGAAGGTCTCGGCGATGCCCTCGGGGCTCAGCCCCATCGCGCGGTAGACCTCGGCGGCGGGCCCGGAGTCCCCGTAACGGGTCACGCCCATGGCCTCGAAGCGGACCGGGGCCGAGGCTGAGGCCAAAAATCCGCCGCGAACCATCTCCAGGGCCATGACCGCCCCCATGCCGCTCCCCGCGTGATGGTCCTCGACGGTGAGGACGTACCCCGAGGCGCAGGCCTCCCCGAGGGCGGCCCGGTCCACCTCGAGGGGACAGGAGACGCTCCAGACCGAGACGTCGATGCCCTGCCCTGCCAGGAGCCCGGCGGCCGCAAGAGCCTTCTGGGTCATCGACCCCAGCGCGAAGATCGTCCCCATCCCGCCCTGCCGTACCCGAACCGCCCTGCCGTACTCGAAGCGGTAGTCCCCGGCGAAGACCGGGTCCCCGTGCGCATCAACGACGGCATCGACCTTGCTGCGCCCCATCGCCAAGCAGATGCACCCCGGCGTGCCCAGCATCCAGCGCGTCGCCCGGTCCGTCTGGTTCGGGTCGGCCGGGACCACGAGCTTCCACCCGAAGTTGTTGCGCAGCAGCCCGACGTAGTCGATGCACTGATGCGTCTTCCCGTCCTCCCCAACGTCGAGGCCGACATGGGTCAGGACGGTCTTGTTGCCCGCGTGGTTGATGTCGTTCAGGCGCTGCTGGTTATACACCTCGTCGATGCCGAACACGCCGAAGTCCGCCCAGACGGAGACGACGCCCGCCGCCGCCGCCGCGCCCGAGGCCGTGGCCGTGGAGTGCTCCTGGATTCCGCACTGCACGAAGCCGGACGGGCACGCCTTGCGGAACTCCTCCGTCATGACGGAGGGAGCGAGGTCGCAGTCGAACACCAGCAGGGGCGTCCGCCCCTCCTTTCCGCAGTTCAGGCGCCCCACGTCGGCCAGAGCACGGCCGAAGGCTCCGCGATTGTCCGTCTTCGCCCCGTCGTAGGTGAAGGCATTGCCCAGGTCCAGGGAGGGGACGAGGGGCTCGACCTTCCTGCCCGTGAAGCGGAAGGGGGCCGAACGCAGCTCCAGCGCCCTTCCCAGAACGCCGGGGTCGCCCCGCAGCCCCTCGATGACCTGTTCGTAGACGTCCTTCTTCGGGGACTTTCCATGGTATTCGTGCGTCCCCTCCATGGCGCCGCCGTTCTTGCCCATGACGGTGCGGCAGAGCAGGACCGTCGGGCGTCCCCCGGACCCCGCGCCGCGCAGCGCCCCGTAAAGGGCCTGGAAGGAATGCCCGTCGCACTCCACGACCTCCCAGCCGTCCGCCTCCCAGAGGGCCTTCAGGTTGCAGGGCATCACCGCGTCGAGGTTCCCCGAGATCTGGATGCCGTTCCAGTCGACCAGGGCGACGAGGTTCTCGAGCCCCTCCTTCACGGCCATACGCCGGGCCTCAGCGAGCTGCCCCTTCGTCTGTCCCCCGTCCCCCATCAGGACATAGGTGCGCCCTTTGCAGCCCCGCGCCCTCTGGGCCAGCGCGAAGCCAACGCCCGCGGAGAGCCCCTGCCCCAGGTTTCCCGTCCCCCAGTCGACGCCCGGGATGTCGCGCTCGACGTGGCCCTGGAAGACGCTGCCGCAGCTCCGGAAGTGGGAGACGGCCTCCATGGCGTCGAAGAACCCCCAAGCGGCGAGGGCCGCGTACACCCCGGCCGAGGTGTGGCCGTGCGAGACAACGACGTAGTCCCGATCCGAGCTTCCGCAGTTCTCCGACGTGAGGTTCGCCACGCCGTAGACGGACAGGAACATCTCCATGCTGGAAAACGCGCCGCCCGGATGGCCGCTGTTGGCGGCCGCGACCATGGTCACGGCATCGATGCGAGCCAGGCGCGCCGCCTCCTCCAGGGAAGCGATCTGTTCCCCGGAGAGGGACGGGACCGGAAAGCCATGCAGATGGGGCAGAGACATTGCGCTTCACTCCTTTTTCAAGATCGATCGAAAAAAACGCCGAACGCAGCCTTCGCCGCCGCAGAGGAAGTTGGAAGACGCCCTTCCCTCTCGGCGGACAACAAGGAAGGACGCGAAACCGAACGGACTTATTATACAGGGATAGGGAATGGAGATGAAATGAAAAACAAAAAAGGGCGCCCCGTCTTTTACGGAAGAGCCCTTGTCGTCACAATATGGTCGGGACGAGAGGATTCGAACCTCCGACCCCCTGCACCCCATGCAGATGCGCTAGCCAGACTGCGCTACGTCCCGAACACGACCACATATTTTAACGTTTTTTTGAAAAAGGTCAAGATGCCTGGCGATGCCCAAAATCCGCAGGTTGCGACGGCCTTATCGAGGATTAAGCACGTTATGGTATGGGTTAAGCTGACCTCGATCTGGAAGCGTGCGTGGGCCCCGGGCACGTGCGGGGTGAATATGCCGGGCCTGTCCGAGATCCCTGAAGCGGTTTTCGAGGAGCTGCTGGTCAATGCTCTGGTGCATCGCGATTATCTGATCAGCGCCTCGATTCGCCTACTTATCTTCGACGACCGCATTGAGATCCAAAGCCCCGGACACCTGCCGGACAATATGACCGTCGAGAAGATTCGAACCGGAAACTCCAACATCCGTAACCCGATTTTAGCCTCTTACGCGGCCAAGGGGTTGCTTCCCTACCATGGACTGGGCTCGGGGATCGTACGGGCCCTCGAGGAATGGCCAGCCATCGAATTTGTCGACGACCGCGACAGCTGCTTGTTTACCGCGACGATCCTCCGAAAAACAGTCGAGATAACGGGGCCTGAAGTACTGCCCATCCCGGCTGACGTTTCGGAGGAGATCCCAGGGGTTGCCCCTGTTTCGGGAAAACGTTCCAGGCGCGTCCGAAAAACTTCGAATAAGTCTCAAGAGGAGAAAACACCGGGGAAGCCCCAGGCGCGCATTGGGAGGTCATCGAAAAAGATCCTCGAGACCTGCCGGGAGAAATCTTCAGTCACGGTCCCGGAGCTGGCATCCCTGATTGGCATCACCGAACGAGCCGTGCGGGGAAACATCCGGAACCTGCGCCAGCGTGGTCTGCTGCACCGTGTCGGGGGAAGAATGGAAGGCAGGTGGGAGGTTGTCGAATGACGCCTCCCCCCACCTGCCGGTTTTAGGCGCTGCCATATAAAAATATGACTATCAAGTTGTCTCAAGATAAAAGAGAAGCGCCGGATCTTTTGGCCCCCATACAAGGGGGGCTGCCCAAGCGGTCCGGACCCTGGCAAAAAGCGTTCCGCAAAAATCTTCGGCCCCGACGGTGAGAGCGTCCGTCTCGTAGCGCAGGTTGGACACCGTGCGGCCGGCCTTGTCGAAGGTGCCACGGAAGAAGGTCGATTGTTTCTCGTAGTCGTTCATATTTCCGATCGACGTCCACTTGATGCCCTTGAGGTCGATTAATGTGAATGGCCTCCCCTGACGAAGCCCCTGGTGAAGAATCCAAGCGACCAACTCGGCTCGCTACGCTTGCCGGTTGTCTGCTTATAAGCTCGAAAACGCAAATCAAAGATTTGCGTAGCTGAACTTAGGGGCTTCATCAGGGGGGCCTTTCTTGCCCTTCTTAAAACGCGAATTGGTATTATTTGACATTTTTTCGCTCAGACGATAGATTGTGTGAGGAGTCAACAGGTGAGGCTCCAGAGCTCCGCATCGAACGTGAGGAGAGGATATGGGGAAGAGCATGAACGAACGGGAAGAATGGCTCCTGCCGGTAATGACAAATGAGGATCGGAGGGAGATGCTGCGTCTCGAGGAGACAGGCGGACTCCCGACGAAGATCGATCGTTCACGCGATCTTTTCTTTCGTTTTCTGTTGGGCTGTCCCTCACGCTTGGACCTGCTCGGGGACCTGCTCAATGCTCTGTTCTCCGTCCGGGGCTGTCCCCGTATCGAGCAGCTCGAGCTTCGCAATACCGCTCTTCTCCCCAATGGCGCCCACCTGAAGGAGTCGAGGCTCGATATAGCGGTGGTTGACGAGCGAGGGCGCCATCTGAACGTCGAGCTCCAGCGTGAGAACCACAAGTATTTCATCCCACGCGGCCTTTTCTATCTGGACAAGCTGTTTATCGAGCCGCTTGGGAGTGGCGAGGATTACGGAAGGCTGAGGCCGACGATCGTGATCTGCCTCCTGGCTTTTGAGCTCTTTCGGGGAGAGGAACGCTGCGTGTGGAGATTCAGTTGGATGAGTCCCGAGGGGAAAGTGCTGACGGACATCCAGCAGCTTTTTTACGTGGAGATGAACAAGGCGCGGGAGAGTCTGTCGGAAATCTGTCGCAGGGCGGAGTCAAAGTCGAATCCCGTGCTTACGGACGAGGAGCGTCTCAGAGTCTGGTGCGGATACATGGTCAATGATGATCTGGGGGTGAGACTGGTGCAGGAAGTGTTGACGCAGGACAAGGTTTTCCGGAAGGTGAACGCGGCGGAGCAGAGCTATTGGGGGACGCCGGAATACCGCTACTATCAGCTTCGAGCGCAGATGGCGGAGATGGACCGGAAGGCGATTGAGGAGACGCACATTGACGAGGCGACGGCCAGGGGCATAGCTCAGGGCAGGGCCGAGGGTATGGCTCAGGGCAGGGCCGAGGGCAGGGTTAAGACTGCGCGAAACCTGCTTCAGATGGGGTTTGAACCTGATAAGATTGCCCAAGCGACCGAGCTGTCCCTTGACGAGGTTAAAGGCCTGATGGCCGAGGACTGAAAGGCCCTACCGTTCTTTAGATCCTATCCTTAAATTAAGGAATAAGAAGGGAAGACCGATGTCGAAATTTCTGGTGGCACGACAGAGCTTCACCTGACGCTCCCGTGAGATGCAAGGACTGCATTTGCTGGGGAGCGCGGCCATACGACAAGAGGCGCGGCGCGGGCCTCCGTCCGGTGTTCCGCTTCGCCTCGGTCCTCCCTTGATCCACGCCTCCCCGACCAACAACGAATCCGAGTCATCCGCAAAATATTATGGAAAGAGGTCGATTCTTATGAAGTATGGTCGCACATATAACTTTTCCGCAGGTCCAGCCATGATGCCCGAGCCCGTTCTGGAGGAGATCGCCGCCGAGATGATGAACTACCGCGGAAGCGGCATGTGCGTCATGGAGATGAGCCACCGCTCCAAGGTCTTCGAGGACATCCTGGCCGAGGCAAAGGCCGACCTGCGCAAGCTCATGGGCATCCCGGACAACTACAAGATCCTCTTCGTCCAGGGCGGCGGGCACGTCCAGTTCGCCATGGTCCCCATGAACCTGATGAAGAACGGCGTCGCCTGCTACATCGAGACCGGCGCCTGGTCGCAGAAGGCCATCAAGGAGGCGCAGAAATTCGGCGAGGTGAAGATCTCCGCGTCGTCGAAGGACAAGAACTTCTCCTACGTTCCCGACTGCTCCAACCTGGACGTCCCCGCCGACGCGGATTACGTCTATATCTGCGAGAACGAGACCATCCACGGCACCACCTACCGCAGGCTCCCCGACACGAAGGGAAAGGTCCTGGTCTCCGACCAGTCCTCGATGTTCCTCTCCCGCCCCTGCGACGTGAGCAGGTACGGGCTCATCTGGGGCGGCGTGCAGAAGAACGTCGGCCCCGCGGGCATGGCCGTCGCCATCATCCGTGAGGACCTGCTCCGGGACGACCTGGACCACAAGGTCCCGACCTACCTCAGCTACAAGATCCACGCCGACGCCGATTCCCTCTACAACACGCCCAACTGCTGGGCCATCTACTGCTGCGGAAAGATCTTCCGGTACCTCCTGAAGATGGGCGGCCTGGCCGAGATGGATCGGCGCAATCGGGAGAAGGCCGCGGTCCTGTACGATTTCCTGGACCAGAGCAAGCTCTTCCGCGGCACGGTGGCGAAGGAGGATCGCTCCCTGATGAACGTGCCCTTCGTGACCCCCAGCAAGGAGCAGGACGATAAGGTCGTGGCCGCCACCAAGGCCGCCGGGTTCGACAACCTCAAGGGGCACCGAAGCGTCGGCGGGCTGCGCGCCTCCATCTACAACGCCATGCCCAAGGAGGGCGTCGAGGCGCTGGTGGCCTTCCTTCGGAAGTACGAGGCGGAGAACGC
>CAUPUB010000003.1:0-47537 GCA_963514535.1 uncultured Fretibacterium sp. | reverse complement strand
TATGAGGCCCTTACAGGGCCAGTGCAAACCACCGGCTAAGCCGGTGGTTTTGATTGTTCTCTCCACGCTATACACCCCCCTTCTCAGGGGGGGACCCCTGGCAGCTTCGCCCGATACTTCAGGCGCCTCTCCCATCCGTATTATACGACACATGAAGAGCTTGAATTCTAAAGTTTTCCCGACTGGAGGGTTCGCAATGATCGAGCGCTACACGACGAAGGAGATGGCCCGGCTTTGGAGCGAGGAGAACCGCCTCTCCGTCATGCTGGACGTGGAGCTGGCCGTCTGCCGGGCCTGGTGCGGGCTGGGCCGGATCCCGGAGGACGCCCTGCGGGATATCCTGGCCGGGGCCCGTTTCTCCGTGGAGCGGGTCCGGGAGATCGAGAGCGAGGTCCAGCACGACGTCGTCGCCTTCGTGAGCGCGGTGGCGGAGAACGTCGGAGAGAGCGGGCGGTACCTGCACCTGGGCCTGACGAGCAGCGACGTTCTGGATACGGCGAGCTCCGTCATGCTTCGGGACTCCCTGGAGCTGACGGTGTCGGCGGCACGGGAGCTGGACGCCTCGGTGCTGGACCTGGCGCGGCGGTACAAGCATCTGCCCTGCATCGGGCGCACGCACGGAATCCACGCGGAGCCGACGACCCTGGGCCTGAAGTTCCTGAATTGGCATTCCGAGCTGGAGCGAGACCTGGAGCGTCTGGAGCTGGCGAAGCGGCACATCGCGGTCGGAAAGATATCGGGTGCGGTGGGGACCTACGCGCTCTGTCCTCCGGAGCTCGAGGCCCGGGTCTGTGCGCTTTTGGGCCTGGCCCCCGCGGAGGTCTCCAACCAGATCCTCCAGCGGGACCGGCACGCCGAGGTGCTGAACGCGCTGGCCCTCCTGGGGTGCGCGATGGAGCGGATGGCGACCGAGGTCCGGCACCTCCAGCGCACGGAGGTCGGGGAGGCATTCGAGCCCTTCGGCAGGGGGCAGAAGGGCTCGAGCGCGATGCCCCACAAGCGGAACCCCATCAAGTGCGAGCGCATCTGCGGCATGGCGCGCCTGCTTCGGGGCTGCGCCCAGACGGGGATGGAGAACGTGGCCCTCTGGCACGAGCGGGACATCAGCCACTCCTCGACGGAGCGCGTCCTGTGGCCGGACGCCTTCAACCTCGTCCACTTCATGCTGCGCGACATGACGAACATCCTGCGGGGCCTGACCGTGGACGAGGCGCGGGTCCGCGGGAACATCGACCTCACGGGCGGCCTGGTCTACAGCCAGCGGGTCCTGACCTTCCTGCTCGACGAGCTGGGTCTCTCACGCGAGGCGGCCTATGCGGTCGTCCAGGAGAACGCGATGCGCACGGCTCGGGGCGAGGGGCGCTTCCTGGACCTGCTGCTGCGGGACGGGCGCATCCAGGGGCTCGTGGAGCCGGAGCGCCTCGAGGCCCTCTTCGAGAACGGGTTCTACCTGCGGCACGTGGACGCGATCTTCGACCGCTTCGCGAAGGACTGACGGAGCGCCCCTCTTGGACCGGCACACGGCTGGAGGCAGAATCGACCAATTCCGCCTCTACCTTCTGGCGGAACGGGGCCGGAGCCCCCACACCGCGGAGAGCTACGCCTCGGACCTCCGCCAGTGGCTCCAGTTCTGCGACGGGGCGGGATGCCCGCCCTACCCGCCCTCCCCCGACGACGTCGCCGCCTTCCGCCGGGGCCTTGCGGCCGAGGGCAAGGCCCGATCGACGCAGCAGCGCGCGGTCGCGGCGATCCGCTCCTGGATACGCTTCGTCGAGATGGAGGAGGGGAGCGAGGAGGAGTTGCCCCTGCCGGAGCTCCCCCGCAGGACCCGGAAGGAGCCCCGCATCCTGAACGAGGCGGAGATCGGGCGTCTGCTGGATGCCTGCCGCGGCCCGCGGCCTCTGGACGTGCGGGATCTCGCCATCGTCGAGCTGGGGTACGGCTGCGGCCTGAGGGCCAGTGAGCTCTGCGGGCTGGAGGTCGTGGACCTGGACTTCGACTCCCGGCTGCTGCGGACCCTCGGCAAGGGGAACAAGGCGCGGGTCGTGCCCTTTCTGGGGGAGGCGGCGCGGAGCGTCCGGCTCTACCTGGACTCCGCGCGTCACGACCTGGACCGCCTCGGAGACGGGCACGTGTTCCTGTCTCGCCTGGGCCGTCCTCTGCGCCGCGAGGACCTCTGGCGCATCCTGAGGCGTCGGGGCGCGGCGGCGGGCATCGCACGGTCCCGCCTGTATCCGCACATCCTACGGCACAGCTTCGCGACGCACCTGCTGGCCCGGGGGATGGACATGCGGACGCTCCAGGAGATGCTGGGGCACGCGTCGATCATGACGACGCAGGTTTACGCCCATTTCGACCGCGAGATGCGGACGGAGTACGACCGCTTCCACCCCAGGGCGTGAGGGGGAAGCTCTTTTGTTTTTTTGTCGAGTTTTCAGAGCCGAGGGTCTTTGATGGAAGATGGAGCCGGAGGGAATTTTGCTTGAATGAAGGAGTGTTGTTTGAATGAGGGACGATGAACTGTGCGGTTACGACCGCGCCGCAAGGGCGCTCGAACATATACGCCGTGCGGCCGGGGACTTCAAGCCCCGTGTGGCCGTGGTCCTGGGGTCCGGCCTGGGGTCTGTCGCCGACGAGGTGGAGGACGCCCGAATCCTGTCCGCGGCGGAGATCCCCGGATGGCCGCGCTCCACGGCGCCCGGCCACGCCGGACGCGTGGTGATGGGGACGCTCGAGGGGTGCCCGGTGATCCTGCTGCAGGGTCGCGTGCACTGTTACGAGGGCTATTCCATGCAGGACGTCACCTTTCCCGTCCGGGTGCTTGGGATGATGGGCGTTCGGCAGTACGTGGCCACGAACGCCTCGGGCGGGGTCAATCCCGAGCTGGCGCCGGGCGATATCGCCGCGGTCCAGGACCACATCAACCTGATGGGGGCCAACCCCCTTGTCGGGCCCTCCGAGCCGCGGTGGAACGTGCGCTTTCCCGACATGACCCACGCCTACAGCCCGCGGCTTCTGGAGCTTCTGGATCGGGCCGCGGCAGGGGCCGGCCTGACCCTGAAACGGGGGGTTTACGTGGCCTTCATGGGCCCCTCCTACGAGACCCCGGCCGAGGTGCGCATGGCCCGCACCCTCGGGGCGGACCTCGTGGGCATGTCCACGGTGCCCGAGGTCGTCGTCGCGAACGCTATGGGGCTGGAGACCGCCGTGCTCTCGTGCGTGGCGAACAGGGCCTCGGGGATGGGGGACGAGCACCTTACGGAGGAGGAGGTACTTCGGGTAATGGCGGAGTCGTCGCGTTCCCTGGCACTTCTGATCCGGGGGCTGGTGCGCGCCCTGGCCTCCGATGGCCGCTAGTCCGTCCGGGTGCGCGGGGATGAAAAAACTCGAAAGGGGGCTACTGGGTTCGTCGTGGGGTCTGGGGATCCTTTTTGGGCTCCTGCTCTGCTGCCCGGCCTGGGGCAGCGCGTTCGTGACCTTTCCGTCGAGCTGGGACATCGGACAGGCCTTCGCCCTGTCCCTCTCCTCGGCCGCGGAGTACCAGAACCCCTCGGTGACCTGGCTGGGCCGGACGGTCTCGCTGGATGTGGAACAGGGCAGAGAGGGCTATGTCTCCTACGGCCTACTGGGCTCCTATGTCCGTGACGTCAAGCCAGGCGAGTACCCGCTGGTCTTCGAGTTCACCCAGAACGGCCAGAGGATCAGGGCTACGGGCACGGTGCGCCTCGTGGCCCGGAAGTACCCCGAGGAGCACCTCAAGGTCAGTCCGAAGATGGTCTTTCCCCCCAAGGTCGATCAGCCTCGGATTAAGAGGGAGGCGGCACTCGCCGCGGTGGCCAGGAGGACGATGACGGTGAAGCGGCTCTGGACGACCCCGCCGCAGTACCCGGTCCGCAGCGTCGTCACGAGCAGCTACGGGTTTCGGCGCGTCTACAACGGGACGCCGCGGAGCCCCCACGCCGGGACGGATTTTCGGGCCGCGGTGGGGACCCCGGTCGCGGCGCCATTTGCTGGGACCGTCGTCCTCACGGGGGACCATTACTACGCCGGCAGGAGCGTCTACGTAGACTCCGGGAACGGCGTGCTCAGCCTGTTCTTTCACCTGAGCGAGATCGGGGTGAAGGTGGGCGATCGGGTGAAGAAGGGCCAGATCGTGGGGAAAAGCGGTGCGACGGGGCGCATCACGGGCCCGCACCTGCACTACGGCCTGAGTTTGGCGGGACAGTACGTCGATCCGTTCCCCCTGTTCAAGACGAGCATCACCGCGATGCTGAAGGGGCTGGAGCGCGAGGAGATCGATACGGACTGAGGCTGTGTAGATCCTCTTTACAAGGAGGATACGCAGAGGAGAGGATTGTTCATGAGGATCACCGAGTTGAGGCTGGGCACGCTGTCCATCCCCCTCAAAAAACCTTTCAAGACCGCGCTCCGCAGCACCGACACCGTGACCACGAACATCGTGGCCCTGGTCGCGGACACGGGGGACGTCGGCTACGGCGAGGCGCCTCCCACAGCGGCCATTACCGGCGATACCGACGGATCCATCACCTGTACCCTGGCCACTCGCATCGCCCCGGCCCTGATCGACCGTGACGTGAGCGAACTGCAGGACGCCGTCTCGGCCGTCGCGCATTCCGCGGTGGGCAACACCTCGGCCAAGGCGGCTGCAGATATCGCCCTGCACGACCTTTGGGGTAAGCTCTACGGGCAGCCCCTCTACCGCCTCTGGGGCGGGACGAAGCGAACCTTTACGACCGACTACACCGTCAGCCTGAACGCGCCGGAGGAGATGGCGCGGGATGCCGTCGAGGCCGTGCGGGACGGTTACGACGCCTTGAAGATCAAGGTGGGTGTCGACTTCCGCCTGGATCTGGAGCGGATCGGGGCCGTGCGGCGCGCCGTGGGGCCCGAGATCCTGCTGCGGGTCGATGCCAATCAGGGCTGGACGCCGAAGGAGGCGATACGCACCATCCGGTACCTGGAGGATAGGGGGCTGGACATCGAGCTGGTGGAACAGCCGGTGGCCTGTCATGACATCGATGGGCTGAAGCAGGTGACCGACGCGGTCGAGACGGCGATCCTGGCGGACGAGTCCGTCTACTCCCCCCGGGACGCCCTGCGCCTGATCTCGCTGCGCGCGGCGGATATGCTGAACATCAAGCTGATGAAGAGCGGTGGGCTCTCGGGAGCCCTCACGATCTGTGGGATGGCCGAGTCCGCCGGGATGGAGTGCATGATCGGCGCCATGATGGAGAGCAAGGTCTCCGTGACGGCTGCGGCGCACCTGGCTATGGCGCGCCGGGTCGTGACCAGGTACGACCTCGACCCGCCCATCCTCTGTGCGTCCGATCCCGTGAGGGGAGGGGTGATCTACGACGGCGCCGCCCTCGAATTGAATGACGCTCCGGGGCTGGGCATCGATTCGGTCGAGGGTGTAGTGTGGGGCGAGATCATCAAAGGATAAAGGATATTGACTTGTCCGGCGAAATGAAAAATCTGCGGAGGTGGACGGTATGATTGCGAGCGGTTTCATGTACATCGCGTCCTTGACGCTCTTTGCGGGGATCGTGGCCAGTCTGGAGATGAAATACAAGGACACGGCCTTCTTCAAGTACATCCCCACACCGGTTATCCTGTACGTCGGTTGCATGCTCTTCGCGACCTTCGACCTGTGGGCGGCCAACGATGAGGTCAAGATGGCCTACAGGACCGTGCGGGGACACATCATTCCGGCGATGATTTTCGTCATGCTGCTGCGCTGCGACATCCGGAAGATCCTGAGGTTGGGGCCGCGGATGCTCCTGGGGTTCTTCAGTGCGACCTTCACGATCATGGCGGGGTTCACGGTGATGTTCTACTTCATGAAGGACGGCTTTGCGCCCGAGGCTTGGAAGACCTTCGGGGCCCTTGCCGGGAGCTGGATCGGCGGGACGGCCAATATGGTCGCCATCCAGGGGGCCCTGGGCATCGACGACTCGGCCATGGGCTACACGTTGCTGATCGACAACGTCAACTACTCCATCTGGGTGATACTGCTGCTGGCCACGGTCCCTCTGGCCCATGCGTTCAACCGCTGGACGAAGTCGGACACGCACCTGATCGATGAGCTCGGGACCCAACTCGCGGCCGAACGGGAGAAGGTGCGGAGCAGCATCGAGGCCGCGGATATCGCCCTGCTCTTCGGGCTCGGCTTCATGGCCTCGGCCCTCTCCTCTGTCGCGGCGGCCGAGGTGTCGCCCCGGCTCATCGAGGTGTTCGGAAAGAGCGACTTCCTGTCCCCCAGCACCCTGTCGGTCGTGTTCGCCACGATCCTGGGCATCGTCTGTGCGGCGACGCCACTGGGAAAGGTGCCGGGCAGCCCCCAGGTCTCCATGTCCATGCTGTACCTGATGATCTGCCTCATCGCCTCACGCGCCAACTTCAAGGAGCTGATGGATGCCCCGTACTACCTGATGGCGGGGTTCTTCATCCTGGCGGTCCACGCCGTCCTGATGGCGATCCTGGCCAGGATCTTCCGGTTGGACCTCTTCACCTGCGCCACGGCGAGCCTGGCCAATATCGGCGCCGTGGCGGCCGCGCCGCTGGTCGCCGCGGCCTACAAGGAGACGCTCGTCCCTATCGGGGTCCTGATGGCCCTCATGGGCTACATCTTTGGGACGTTCGGAGGGCTGGCCGTCGCCAAGATGCTCTCCATGATGGTTGGGGCCTGATGATCGGAGCTTGACGGGGTATAGGACGGCACGGGTTCGTCACCGTGCCTCGGTGGAGCAAGAGTGGTGGAAGGGCGCTTGCCGGATCGGGCCGTTCGGGGGACAATGCACATCGGGAGGTGAGCCTTTATGGCGAAGGTTGCGCTGTTTTTGATCGAAGGATTCGAGGAGACGGAGGCCCTGGCGACCGTGGATATTCTGCGACGTGGGGAGGTGGACGTGACGACGGTCTCCCTGACCGGCAGGGAGAGGGTGATGGGGAAGCATTCCGTCCCCGTCATTGCAGACGCCCTTTTCGAGAATGTGAAGGAGGGGTCGTTCGACATGCTGGTGGTGCCCGGCGGCACGATCGCCTACACGGAGCACGAGGGCCTGCTGGATCTTGTCAGGCGGTATAACGCCGAGCATAAGTTCCTGGCTGCCATCTGCGCGGCGCCGGCGGTGTTCGGCAAGGCGGGGATCCTGGCCGGCAAGCGTGCCGTCTGCTATCCGGGCATGGAGTCCTGGCTGGCGGGGGCCGTCGTCGGCAAGGAGATCGTGGAGACGGACGGCCACATCACGACGGCGAAGGGGCCCGCGACGACTCCGTTCTTCGCGCTGCGCCTGTTGGAGCTCCTCAGGGGCAAGGAGGCTGCTGACACGGTGGCCGAGGCTTTTTTGATCCCCCTGATCCGCTGAGGATCTCGAATATTATAGCGAAAGGCTGAGGTGGAGAGAGATGACAAACGAGGAGTTTTCCCGCTGTATCCAGGAGGCGGGGGAAAAGGACTTTACGAACTTCCAGTCGGGGATCATCCTGCTGAATAAGATGCGCCCGATCATGGCCAGGTACGGGCTGAAGACCAAGGAGGAGCAGGACGCCAAGATCCGCGAGGTGGCGGCCTCCGGTCAGATCGCCTCCCCCATGCAGTATTGCCCTGCCGCCGAGGCGGAGGTCAACCTGTATGTGGACGAGTGCGGGGGCAAGTTCGACGCCCTGATGATGAAGGCTGGCCGGTAGAGACGTTCGTTTCAAGCGGACGTGCCGGCTGCGGGGAGCCTCCTTCCGCTTGCAGCCTCGATGTTCGAGCCCGGGACCTTCTCCGTCCCGGGCTTTGCGGACGCCGCCACGCCGAACGCAGCGTCAGAACACGTCGTCGCTGGCGGAGAACAGGGGGATCTCCCCCAGCGCTTCAAACCCGGCGGCGCGATAGAAAGGGACGCCCGAGGGCGTCGCCTGGAGCAGGATTTTCCACTTCCCCCCACGGCGGGCGATCCTCAGGATCTCCGCCATCATGGCGGTTGCCACGCCGCGCCGCCGGTACCGAGGCGGGACCGCGAAGTAATAGACGCCGGCAGCGGACGAGGAAAGGGCCGAGGCCAGAAGAAAGGTCCCCGCGTCCCGATCCTCGATGCGGGCCGTCACGAGCGTCAGGGCTCCGTCGGCCTGCATCCCGCGGACCAGGACGCGCAGGTTCCCGGGTGCACCGGGCCCGGCGCCGAAGCCCTGCCACGTGGCCTCGGCCCATCGCTCGGCGCCCGCCTCGTCCGAAACAGGAGCGAACGAGACCTCCGGGTTCCCGCAATCGGCGGGGGCCGCGGGGCCGACGCACCTGCGGCTCATAGCCAGGAGACGCCCCCTCTCCGGAAGCCCGAACCGCGGGAGAATCCCACTGCCCTCGGGGAGGGGCCAGATGAAGGGGGCCGCGCACGTTCCCCCACACGTCCCGAAGAAGCGAAGCGCCGCATGGATCGCATCCTCGTCCGGGGCTGGACTGCGGCGAAAAACCCAGTTCTCCGAGGCCGAGTCGGACCCCGTGAAGAGGCAGAACCCGCCCCCCGGGAGGCCGACGGATCGGCAGCAGGACAATCCCCTGAGCCGCGTCAAAAAGAACTCCAGATTGTCCAGGACGGCGTCGAACCCCTGCCGCCCCGTCTCATCCCTCTCCGCCAGGTCCTCCGCCGGATTCTCCCGTGAGGAGGCGTTCGGCATCGGCCTTATGGGCACACGCATTCCCCCTCCTCGCACAGGGCGTCCAGAAGAGCGGCCTCCTCCGCATCCTCTCCGTCCGGATGGCGGTCCAGGACCCTGAGGTTCGCCCCTCCGCCCTCCCGGCGGAACAGGTCGCACAGCCCCCAGGCCAGCGCCAGGGACGCGATGCGCATCTCACGCTCCGGGAGCCCGTCCCCGGAGAGCGGGAGCTCCCCCGCCGCATCCTTCAGGATGAGCCCGAAGGATTTTCCCTCCCGCATTTCCTCCCGAAGGATGTGGAGCAAGGTTTGTCCCCTCGACAAACGATCGTTGGCCCGCCTCAGAACGGCCTCGAAGGCGAGGTCCCGTGCATAGGCCCGCAGCACGGCGTCCGGTTCCCCTCGGCCGTCGGCGTCCTCAGGGGCGCGCCGGCGCAGGGCGTCCCCGTATTCCCGGTAGAGCCTCTCTCCCTCGGTATCCGGGCCCAATTCCAAATAGAGGGTCCCGGCCCGCTCCAGCAGATCGGGGAGCCCCGCGGGCGGTTCCCCGGCCGCGGACAGGGAACGGCTGCGGAGCTCCTCCTGCGCGAACCGGGCGTCGTCCTGGGAGGCGCCGATCTCGAAGCCGGTCCTCGACAGTTCCCTCATGCGCTCCTGGAGCGCCCTACGCTCCTCCTCCGGCAGACACGCGGAGAGGTAATCGTCCTCGTTGCGGAACCCTTTGGCGAGCAGGCTCTTGCCGAAGGCAATCTCCTCCCGCTGGAGCAGTTCCCGCCTCGTCGCCTGTGCCGTCTCCAGGTCGTGCAGACGGACCATGATCCCGTCCAGGCGGACGCGGCTCTCGTTGCGAGCCTCTCGGCGCAGCTCCAGCTGGCTGCGCAGCTCCTTGATGGACTCCTCCATGCGGCGCTCCTCGGCCTCCGGGTCCTTCGAGGCGAAGAGGACGATGCGCTGCTGCTGCAGGGCGTCCCTCTCCGCCTCGAGGTGCTTGACGAGATCCGCCTTGCCCTGAGCCTCAGCCCTGAGCCCATCTCTTTCCTTCTGGAGGGCCTGGAGGGATGCCTGCTCCGTACAAAGGGTCCGCTCCAGCCCCTCCTTTTCCTCCGTCCTCCGCTCCCACGCGGCGGAGCGCGCGGCCAGAAGCTCCAGGAGCTGTCCAGGGTTGTTGTCAGGGAGAGTTTTGTAGCCGAAGAGGGAGAGGCGGCCGATGAGCTCCCTGCGCACGCTGTTAAAGGATTCCTCGTGGCTCCGGATCTCCTTCTCCAGGCGCTCGGCCTCCCCCTGGCTCTGCTTGAGGCCGGAGAGCGCCTCCTGATGATAGCGCGTCAGCTCCTCCTGGCTGCCCCGGATGCGTTCCAGAGCGTCCCTGGCGGCCATCAGCTCGCGTTCTGCCTGCTCTGCAGCCGCCAGAACGTCGCGGGCCCTCTGCACCTGTTCCCTGGTCCTCTGGCGGGCGTGCGCCAGCTCCTCCAGGGGGGAGACGCCGACACCGAGCTTCAGTCCCAACGAGGCGACCCCTTCGGTGATCACGTCGTCCAGTAGAGCAAGCTCCCTTTGAAGCTCCTCCTCGCCACGGCTGGTGGACAAGATTTTCTCCCCAAGTTCCACGGCAAGGGTCTGGCGGGCCGCGGCCTCATCCTCCAGCGTCTTAAGCTCTTGGGCCGCGTCGAGAAGCTGTTGCCGCGCCGCAGCCGGGTCCGGGATAATCCCCCCCGCATAGGGGTGGGTCAAGGCGCCGCAGAGAGGGCAGGGGACCCCGTCCTGGAGAAAGGCGCGCACGTCCTCGTCCAGTGCGTCCACACGCCGCAGCATCTCCGCACGCTCCTCGAGCTGCCGCAGGGCCGCCTCCGCCATCTCGATCCGCGAGGTCCGCTCGGCCTCCTTCATGCCCAGCTCCCTGCGCTCGTTCTCCATCCTCAGGCGGAGGTCCAGAAGCTGGCGCACCTCATCCTGGATCTCGCGCTCCCGGCTCAGGTTCGCCGCCAGCCGGTCCATCTCCTGGATGCGTCGTTCGCCCACGGTGCAGATCTCGCGCCATTCCTCCAGGGGTTTTCCCTTCAGACTCGTCCCGAAAAACGCCTGGGCCCTCTCGAAGTTCTTCTCGACGATTCCGAACCGATGCGTGATATCCGAGAACATTGCCTGCCTGTCGTCCAGCGTGCTCTGGGCGTCCTGCCGTCTCCGCAGGGCGTTGTCGTAGGTCTCCCTCAGCGCCCGGCGATTTTCCTGCGAGCGGGAGAACAGGTCAAAGCACTTACGTATCCCGTCGAGGGCCGGGGCAAGCTTCTCATCGGTTGCGTTGGTCTGGAGGTACTTGCGTGCCTCCCGGAGCGAGATCCCGGTCTTCTCCAACGCGGCCTGTTCCTGCTCCGCCCGCGCGGAGACGGCGCTGAGTCTCGTCTCCAGGGATTGGAGCTGCCCGCGGGCCTCCTTGACGGCGTTCTGACGCTCCTGCCCCTGCTGGTCCAGCTCCCGAACCGTCCGCGCTGTGTCCATCAGCCTTTTTTGTGCGACAATCCGGTCCCGGAGGGCCACCTCCGCCAGGGTGAACGCCTCCTCGGCGGCCTGCGCCTCATCGCGGCAGCGGTTCATGTCGGCGCTGAGGCTCAGCTGCTCCAGCCTGTCCTGTTCCTGTTCCCTGCGCATCAGGGAGAGTGTATGGTAGGCCTCCCCAAGCTCCAGGGCCTGGCGGGCCTGGTCCAGTCGTCGCCGATCCGGGGCGAAGAGCGCCATCTCCTTCTCCCACTCCAGCCTTCTCCTGCCCAGGTCCAGAAGATCCCGCTCCGCTTGCGCAAGCCCTTCCCCCTCGGAGGGGGCCGATCCGCTCCGCAGCCGTTCCCTTCCCCTCTCCGCCAGTTCCCGCAGGACGGAGGACAGCTCGCGCCTCAGATCCTCCGTTTCCCCTGCCGCAGCGGTCCGGCTCGGGGCCTCGCCCCGGGCCAGCCATTCCTTTTTTTTCGCCCTGAACTTTTCATAGGCCAGGGACTCGGCGCAGGGGTAAAGACCGTCCTCGAACAGAGCGTCCAGCATCGGGGCGCGGGCCTCGGGATCCGCCCTCAGGAGGGCGGAAAAGGCGTCCCACCTCAGTAACACCGAACGCAGAAACGCCTCGAAGGAGAGCCCCGTAACCTCCTCGACGGGCCCGGACGCGTCCTTCTCCTCCGTTCCCTCCTCTAGCCGGTGGAGGGTCCTCCGTGCGGGCACGAGCCCCTCGCCTTGTTCAACCCTGCCGCGGGTCAGGGTACAAGCCGCCCGGTACCGGACGGGATGGCGTCCCTCACCCCCGACCTCGAAGACGACCTCGACCTCGCATTCCTCTTGTTTTTCTTGTCCTTCTCCCTCGCCGTTGAGCGGGGAGGGGGTCCCCGCGGGGCGAGGGACGCCGCGTCCGTACAGGGCGAGGCAGAGTGCTTCGAGCAGCGCCGCCCCGTCTCCGAACGCGTCGGAGGAGAGGACCCCGGACCCGGACAGGTCGAGAGTTCGCTCCTCCGACGGTGTGCCGCCGCGGATTTTTTTTATCTGGAGGATACGTATCATCAGGAGATTGAGCCCCTTCCCGGAAAAAAGCGATTGAACCGATCGAGTCCCTTGAATCCGTAAGCCTGTAGGCGGTACGGAGACGATATCGAACTCCTCCGCCGTTACGCCACCATTATAACGTAATGCCGCGCGCAGCCTTTCCCTCAGATCCCCGACAAGGCTCCCGACATGGCACCCCTGGCCAGCCTGGGCAACCCGAAGGCGCATTCCACGGCGGCATCGGCCTCCCTCGCCAGGAGGACGTGGAGCGCGCCCAGGACGCGGAGGAACGCGTCGGTCCCCACGTCGTGGCGTATGCCGTCGCAGAATGCGTCGTTCGACACGATCAGCAGGTGGGCCGTGCGGTCCCGCAGCATCAGGGCCGCCCTGTGGATTTTTTTGATGGTCCCCTCCACATCCTCGATGCCTCCGTCCTCGCCGAAGAGCTCGTTGGCCGTCCAGTTGCCCAGACACTCCAGCAGGACCGTCGCGTCCCTCGACAGCGAGGAGAGGATGCCCTCCAGGTCCCGGGGGCGCTCGAGTGTCGAGAAGCCGCGCCCCTGCCGTGCCGTTTGGTGGAGCTCGACGCGGCGGAGCATCTCGTCGTCGAGGACGCGCGCCGTGGCCAGGTAGACGCGCGGTCCCCCTGGGGAGAGCGCCATCGCGGCCCGCTCGGCCCACTCGCTCTTTCCGCTGCGCACCGTTCCCGAGACGAAGATAAACATCTTGTTGTCAGCGTTCCTCCTTTTTTAAGTTTCACGTGTACAATGACGTTATCCGTTTTTTCGTATGGGGTCAAGGGGGCGTTGTCCCCTTGCGGGGTACAGGGGCGGCGCCCCTGTGTAATGAGCAAGAAGAAGGAGGTGCAGATCATCGATATTATACGGTCTTTTCTGATCGCCTGTTCCTTTATGACGATCCTGCCTGTGCCAAGACCGGATTGGACGGAGCGGAACACGCGTTTTTTCAACCTCGCGCTTCCCCTGGTGGGGTTCGTGCTCGCCGCGGTGTGGCTTTCGGCCTTTCTCCTTTTGTCGCGCTGGGATCTGTCGCCCCTCCTGAGGGGCGTTCTCATGGGGCTTGTCGTCCTCGCCGTTACGGGGGGGCTCCACAGGGACGGGCTTATGGATTCCTGCGACGCCATCTTCTCCCGCAGGGACCGGGAGACGCGCCTGAGGATCCTGTCGGACCCCCATTCCGGCGCGTTCGCAGTGACGGGCTGCGTCGCCGTATCGCTCCTGCAGAGTGCTGTCTTCGCGGAGCTCTTTGCCCGGCCGGGGGGTGTGACGCCGCTGGTTCTCCTGGCCGCGATCCCCGTCTGGTCGCGCCTGGGGCTCGGATTGCTGCTGGGTGTGCTTCCGTTCGCCAGGGACGACGGGCTGGCCCGGACCTTGGGCGGGGCGCGGAGCCCGTGCCACACCCGTATTCTTGTCCTCGGTGCTGGGGCGTTCGCCGCGGCCCTCGCGGGGCTTGAGGGGGCGCGCACGCTGGTCCTCCCCGCCGTCTGGATCGCTGTCCTGCTGCCCTGGGGGCGCTGCTGCACGAGGGGGTTCGGTGGGATTACGGGGGACCTGCTGGGCGCGTTCGCGGAGCTCTCGGAGACGGCGATGCTCCTGGCCCTGGCTGCCCTGAGGTGACGGCGATGCATCTGATCCTCGGGGGGCGGTACATGGGTAAGCGGGCCTATGCCGAGTCGCTCTACGGGCCCTTCGCCACCCTCTGCGACCTGAGCCGCGACGAGCCCGAGTCCATGACGGACGCGGCGGTTGTGATCAACCTCCAGGACGGCGTCCGCACCCTACTGCTGCGCGGCTCTGACGTGCGGGCGTTTTTCGAGGCGCGCGTGGAGCGTCTGAGGCGGTGCGTCCTGATCGGCGACGAGATCGGGGGCGGCATCGTCCCCCTGGACCCGTTCGAGCGGCGCTGGCGGGACGAGACGGGGCTTCTGTACCAGTTCCTGGCGCAAGAGGCGGAGACCGTCGACCGGGTTTGGGCGGGGATCCCCGTTCGGATGAAGGGGTGAGGGTATGGGGCGAAGGTTCGTGTTCTTCGATATCGATGGTACCCTAGTAAGCCATGCGGGGGGGAGCAGCCATATCCCCGACGCCACGCGCAGGGCTGTGGAGCTGCTGCAGCGAAACGGTCATGTCCCGGCTATCGCAACGGCCCGGGGAGCCTTTCTGACCCGCGGGGTGGCCAGGGAGCTGGGCATCGAGCTCCTTGTTTGCTGCTGCGGCGCCCACATCCTGAACGGCTCGGAGGTCCTGAGCGCGGTATGGCTCCCCGAAGGGGCGCTCCGCCGCCTGCGCGGGACGGTGTCGGAGGGGTTCGTACGGTCCGCGGCGCTCGACGACCGCTGTGTCTACATGGACGACAAGGACGAGGCCGTCAGGGACTACCTCGACGGACAGGCGGGATACCCCTGCATCCGGCCTGTGGCGGAGCTGCGCCGGGCGTTCCTGATGTACTCCTTCTCGCCCGATCCGTCCGCGTCCCCGCTCTTCCGGGAGCCGATCGAGGGCGTCGTACTCGACCGCACGCAGCATTTCATCGAGGCGCGTCCGGCCGGGACCTCGAAGTGGGGGGGCATCCTGGAGGCCGCGCGCCGTCTCGGGTTCGCTCCCGGCGACGTCGTCGCGTTCGGCGACGGGGCCAACGATGTGGAGATGCTGCGTGGCGCGTCCGTCGGGGTCGCGGTAGGGGGCGCCCCGGACGCGGTCAAGGCCGCGGCCGACCTCGTGACGGACGACATCGATGCGGGAGGAATCCTGAGAGCCTGCGCCGACCTGGGGCTGGTTGGTGGGGTATAGGCCGAGCCGGAACGCCAGCAGCGCTCGGGTAGAGCGGGGCGATTCCGACAACCGGGGGATTCGCATATCATGGAGGCAAGGTGCCGATAGTCCTCTAGGGAAACGCTGATTTAATCAGCGTTTCCCTAGAGGGGGACCACTATATTGCATTGAGCGCGTGCCGTGCGGCCGCAGCGCTAGGATAAAGCTAGGGCCGGCCGGAGACGGCGGCGTGTACCTCCAGGGGCCGTCGGGGCTGCCGGTAGGGGGCCCTCACGGGGGCGGTGCAGCCCACCGGCTCCGCCGGCGGGCTTGATCCCTGCGATTTTTTCCGTGATGCGCGTGGCCTAACGAGGGCCGAAGTCCTTTCCGTGCCGGCAGCAGCCGTGCCCATGACGCTCCGCCCCGCCCGGGCCGCACGCCCCGCAGATGCGGTAGGTCCCGCCCTCGATCCGGAGCTCCCTGGCGTTGACCAGAAAATCTGCGACCTTGGCGCGGGCGCGGTCGTAGATGGCCTGGACCGTCGTTCGGGCGACCTGCATGCGTCCGGCGCACTCCTCCTGGCTCAGCCCCTCCAGGTCGATGAGGCGAAGGGCCTCGTACTCGTCCACCGACAGGACCACGGGGTCGCCCGCGGCGCACTCCCGTTCCCCGGACGCCGGGGCGAAGCGGGAGCAGCAGGGCATTGCGGAGACAGACCGCCGTTTCATCGGCCGGGGCATCGGATGGGCCTCGAACGCCTCAGGCTTCCGCCGCGGGGGAGTCCGCGGCTTCACCCTCCTGGGAACAGCTCCCCTTGTCTTTCTCTCCCGCGCCGTGACCGTGCCCGCAGCCACCTTCATTCCTCTTTCCGTGGCAGTGTCCTTTGCCCCCGCCGCTTTCGTTCCCCTCTCCCGTGCCGTGACCGTGCTCGCAGCCGCCTCCGTTCCCCTTCCCGTGGCAGTGCCCTTTGCCCTCGCCGCCCTTGTCGCAGTCCGACCTGCCGTGCCCATGGCAGCAGCCGTGACGCTTCCCCTGCTCCTTGCTCCGTTCCTCCGCTCGCACTTCCATTTCCTCTTCCATTCGTTCTTCCATCGATACCTCTCCTCGATCGTTTCCTTGATTCTTATCTGGCATATGCCATTTACTAAGATACCATCTTTCCGTCATATGTCAATAATGTGACGGGAGCGGTGGAAAAAACCACCCCGGCAGTCCACCCGGAGGTGGAGTTACGGAAGGCGTTCCTGCGGTATAGTATAGGGGAAGGCTGTGACACTCGAAGCGCTCCGTCTCCAGGTACGGGGAGGAGCGCGAAGGACGAATGAGGTGATTCGATTGAGGATGAAGTGGTTGGGATTTTTTGTGTGTGTCCTGTGCGCAGCGCTCTCGTTCTGCGAGCTGCCCGCGTGGGCCAAGGGCGGGACGCAGTACGTCGTTACGGCGCGCATCACGCCACTGTTCGAGACCGTCAAGGCCGTCAAGGCCGCGCCCGGCGGGGGATGGAAGGATATTCCGTATGACGAGGGGATCCAGGGAGTGCTGGTCTATGGGGATCTCGTGGAGGGGAAGCCCTCCTCCCGAAAAGGGTGGCTGTCCCTGTCCGGCCCGGAGAGGGAGCTGGGATTCGTCGAGGCCGCGGCGCTGACGCCCATGCCCCAATACGAGCCGGTGGACGCGAGGCCCTATCAGGTGATGAAGGACGGGACGGTGCCCTTCCTGCTGCCGGGCCAGCGTCCCGTCTCGGACTTCCATTCCTTCTCCCTGCCGCGAGGGGCCGTGGTCACCGCGGAGGGTCGGGCGAAGGACGCCGAGGGGACGTCGTGGCTGCTCTGCATCTTCGGCACGGACTACTCCGACGGAGGCTCGGGATCGGACCGCCGCGGCGGCTGGCTGCCCGAGTCCGAGCTCGTCGACCTGTCGGCCTCCAAGCCGGAGCTGTCGCGGGTGGAGGAGGATAAGCTCCCCGCAAAACTGGACGCCGCCGAGCGCAAGGCGTTGCTGAAGAACGGATTTTACGTCGATCCCAAGCCTGTCCTTATAGAGTACCTGAACGAGGACGACATGGTGGACGCCTACAGCAGCATCGACTCGCTCACCCCCCGCTTCATCACCGCGGACCTGCCGCTCCACGCGTTTCACCTCTACTTCGACCGGATGCTCCAGAAGGTGGAGCAGAAGGCGCTGCTGCCGCGTACCTTCGAGCTGCTGTCCGCCATGAACGAGGCCCTGAAGGACCTGCCCCACGACCTGGAGAGCTCGGAGCTGGGGCGAAACGCCGCCTCGATGGTCGTCGATTACCTCATTCTCGCCATGCACCTGCTGACGAACGGGGGTGCGGAGATCCATGACGGCATCGCCGGATTCGCGAAGGGGGCGATGGCGGGAGAGGGGACGGGCGACAATCCCTTTACGGGGCAGCCGCAGGATTTCACCCTCTTCGCCCCGCGCGGGCACTACACGCTGGACGAGGACTTTAAAGCCTATTTCCGTACTACTTACTTGCTGGGGACGCCGTTCCCGCTGGACGACGAGGGAGGAGCCGCGGCCACGCTGCTGCTGTGCCACATCCTCTCCGTGCCGCAGGTTCAGGAAAAGTGGCGTGCCCTCTACGACCCCATCCGCTATCTGGTCGGCAGCTCGAACGTCAACACGTGGGACGAGCTTGCCGAGGCGCTGAAGCCCTTCAAACTCGGCGACCTGGGCGACGCGGGCAGGGTGAAGGAGCTCCTGGAGGTCTTGGGCAAGACCGGAAAGGCCAGCGCCATCCAGAAGCTGCCCGGCAAGAAGTTCGCCGTACTGCCGCGCCGGATCACCTTCGACGCGATGATCTTCGATGCGCTCACCTATCCCCGAACGAGCACGAAGGAGGAGAAGCGAGCCCTGCCAGACCCGCTGGACGTCATGGCGGTCTTGGGGTCGTCCCAGGCTCTGGACGAGGTCAAGCCCTACGAGAAGTTCAAGGACTACGGGGCCAACCTGGAGGCGCTGGAGGAGCGGTGGCCGGAGTACCGCAGCTCCACGGATGGGGCGAACGTCTATACCGCCTGGCTCTCCGCCCTGCGCGGCTATAACGTCTCCGAGGGGTCGCAGCAGTTCTTCGCCCGCACCGCCGCCTGGGGCTACAAGAAACTCACGACGGCGGAGGCCTCCATGACCGAGCTGAAGCACGACACCATCCTCTACGCCGAGCAGAGCGGGGCCGAGATGGGGGACCCCGGGGACGATTGGGAGGCCGGGCCCTTCTCCCAGCCGTTTGCACGCGGCTACGTGGAGCCGGAGCCGAAGCTCTACCGTGCCCTGGCGGAGAGTGCGCGCAAGATCCTGGAGTTTCTGACCCCCATGTTTCCCGATGAGCACGAGTATTATCGCGAGAAGTTCTCCCAGTTCTCCGAGGAGATGGAGACCCTGGCCGGCATCGCGGACCGTGCGCTCGAGGACGCGATGACGCCGTCGGACTTCCTGACCATCCTCGAGCTGAGCCTGCCCTCGGTCCTGCCCGAGGATACCTACGAGGTCTACGGCGAGAAGTCCCAGAATCAGCTGAGGATGGCCCTGGTCGCCGACGTGGCGACGGACGCCTCGGCCGGCCGGGCCCTCTTCATGGGGGTCGGAGTGCCGCGCAGGCTCAGCGTCTACGTCAACGACAAGTCCGGCGGCTTCCGCGTGACGGAGGGGTATATGTTCTCCTACTACACCTTCACCCAAGCGCTTGAAGAAGGGCGCATGAACGACGACCGGTGGAAGGCAATCGTCTACGACCCGAAGAGGCAGGACGACCTCGAGAAGTACCTGCCGGCCTGGCATGGCAAGCTGTACGAGTAGCGCCTGGGGCGCGGCCGGGGGGCTCCGACCGCGCCCGTTCCTCCCCGGCAGGGGCTCCGTGCCGCGTGCCCTCCAGCGTTTGTCCCTGCTCCCGTTTCTGCTCCTGCTCCTGTTCTTAACGCTCTCCGCCTCCCCGGCCCTCGGGAGCGGGGAGCCGCCCCTCGTCGTCGGGGCCGTCGCGCCCCATCACAACGTGGCGGGGGCCCTCATCGACCGCCTCTACGAACGGATTCGGGAGCAGATTCCCCACCCGGCGCGCGTCATCCTGATCGGGCCCGACCACTTCATGAGGGCGCGGCAGAACATTGTGTTCTCGGCGGCGGACTGGCGGACGCCCTCAGGACTCCTGCGGGCCGATGCGGAGGGGGCCTCGTCCCTGGAGGGAGCGGCCCTGCGCCAGGACGGCGTCCCCCGGCGCGACCACGGAATCACGGAGCACATTCCGCGCATACGAAAGTTCTTTGGCGACGTCCCGGTGCTGCCCTTGGTCGTGAAGTCCCGCGCGACGGACCTGCAGGTCCTGCGCATGCGAAGGGCCCTGGAGGCGCTCCTTCGCGAGCGCGGCGGCGTGGTCATCCTGAGCATGGACCTCTCCCATTACAAGCCCCGCGCGGAGTCCGACGCCGAGGACGAGCGCACCCTCGCGGCGATACGCGCGTTCCGCCTGGACGAGCTCAACGGGCTGGACGTGGACTGTCCGCGGGGCGCTCGGCTCCTCCTGACGCTCCTCCAGGGCCTCGGAGCCGTGCGGAGCGAGCTGCTGGAGCGCAGCAACTCCGCGGACTTCCTTCCGAACGCGAGCCGCACCACCGGCCACGCCACGGTGTTGTTCTCTCGTTGAATGGCAGTATTTTGAAAGCACAGTATCGAGTGGAGGTAGGGTATTATGAAAAACGTTTGTTTTAAGGCGTTATTGTCCTTTATCACGCTTCTTCTGGCGGTATCCGGGGCGCTGGCTTTCGAGCCGGCCCTGACCCTCAAGGACAAGGAACGGGGGACGGAGGTCAACCTCTACCCTATACCCGGCAAAGAGGGGGAGGGACTGCTTTTTTATGGAAACGACCGTTTCGGTTATTCTGTGGAGGTTCCGTATGAGCTCTTTTCGGAAGTTGTCACGCTGCCGGACAATGCGGATGGGATAATTCTGGCTTCAAAGGATGGAAAGGCGCGTTTTCGGGTTTCGGGTGGGAATGTCATGGATGAGGACACGCTGAGGTCGGCTTTTGAGGACGCCAAGCAATCCGTGGGAAAAGATTTTGTCTTCGAGAATCTGACGGAGGACTCCTGGAGGCTCTGCTGGTGGGACGGCGACAGGTTCTTTCAGCGCAAGTTCGTGGTCAACGAGGAGGTCTGGGCCGAGTGCGAGGTCTCCTATCCCTCTTCTCGCGATGAGGGGTCGAGAAGTCCCTGGGACGATCTTGCGTTTCAGGCTGTTGAAAGCCTGGCGCTGGGGATGGAGTGACCCGACCGGAGGGGGTAATGGCGCGATAACGGCGGAGAGCCCCCGGGGAGTGCCGCCCGAGTCTGAGACAGGAGGAAGAAGATGATGATGAGAAAGTTACTGGCATCGTTGTGCTGGGTTGGGATCCTTGCGGGGTCCGCGTTGGCCCTGACCGACGCGGAGTACCGGGAGATGCTGAAGGATCCCGGGTTCGTCGCGGCCGATAAGGCCCTGAACCAGGCCTGGGCCGAGGCGAAGAAGGTCATGCCGAAGGCTGCGTTCGAGGCGTTGAAGAAGGAGCAGGGCGCGTGGGTCGCCAAGGGCCGGGACACCGAGGCAAAGGAGTTCATGAAGAACGGGATGGAGGCTCCGAAGGCTTATGCCCTGGTCACGGAAATGCGGATGAGGGCGATCCAGACGGCCGCGGAAGATGCCTTTCTGATGGGCAACCCCTCCGGGGTGCAGGGATTTTACGTCCGTAAGGGGAAGGGCGGCGAGGATGGGTGGCTCAAGGTCTACAACCGCACCCTGCCCAATCTGGAGGCGAAGATCGAGGCCGTTCGCGAGACCTCCCCGGGAAATGCGAATGTGGGAGAGCTGTCCGGCAGGGGGCGCTTGAAGGACGGGGTTGCGGAGTTCGTCGATCCCGAAGCCGAGGAGGCCCGGATGACCGTGACCTTCAAGGGCGACACGGCGACGGTGACCACCTCGCTCGAGTTCAAGCAGAGCGGCTGGTGTGGTATGGGTGTTGTTCTGGACGGAACCTACGTGCGCCAAAAGGTGAAAAAGTAGCCAGAACGCGAGAGGGGGGAGCGCCATCCACCACCGGCCACGCCACGGTGTTGTTCACGCACTGAGCGGAGACGGATGCCGTATGGGGGAGGAAAAGTTTCTGCGTTACGTGTTTTCGATTATGTGCAGACGCACTTGAGCCGTTGGCTGTCGGCGCTGTTGGGTGTTGGGCGAATGCTGCGGGGGCATGGTACAATGTTTGGCGAGCAGCTCGGGTAGCCGCCGCGGCCCTCGGGCCGCGGAGGAAAGTCCGGGCTCCACAGGGCAGGATGCCGGGTAACGCCCGGTCGGCGCGAGCCGAAGGAAAGTGCCACAGAAAACAGACCGCCCCCTCGCCGGGGTAAGGGTGAAAAGGCGGGGTAAGAGCCTGCCGGATACGGCGTAAGCCGTGTGCCTGGCAAACCCCATCCGGAGCAAGACCGAATAGGGGGGGATGAGGCGGCCCGCCGACCCCCGGGTACGGTCGCTCGAGGGACTCCGCGAGGAGTCTCCCAGATAAATGGTTACCGTGTACAGAACCCGGCTTATGAGCTGCTCGGCTTTTCGATCTTTTGAGTGTAGTGTTGTGGGCCCTTCGCGGACAAGAGCGCGGAGGGCTTCTGTCTATAGGGCCGTGAGGCTTCGTCGGCATATCGAGGGGGGCTTCGTCCTTTGGATAAGACGGATTTTTACGATTGGCAGCTGGAGGCCTTTTCCCGTATCGAGGGGCGCAGCGCCGTGCTCTCGGCCCCGACCGGGTCGGGAAAGACCCTGGTGGCCTACCTCTGGGCGGGGCTTCTGGACCGGGAGGGGCAGGTGTGCTGGCCGGACGCACGACGGGTCGTCTTCACCGCCCCCATCAAGGCCCTGAGCAACGAGCGCTATCTGGACCTGCGGCGGATGGGGCTGGACGTGGGGATCGAGACGGGCGACTTCAAGCGGAACGAGGGGGCCCGCATCATCTGCTGCACGCAGGAGATCTACACCATGAAGTATGCGGACCAGCCCGACCAGAAGCTCATCGTGGACGAGTTCCATTACATCTTCAGCGACCCCGACCGCGCGCGGACCTACATCGATGGAATACGCGCCACGCATCCCGAGACGCCCATCCTGGTGATGTCCGCCACGCTCGGCGGAGTCCGGTCCGTGGGGCGCTATCTCTCGGAGATCTGCTCCCGCGACTTCGTCATCCACGAGAGCAAAAAGAGGACGACCCGCCTCATCTTCACCCCCGAAAACCCCATGACGGTGGGCGGCGTCCACGATGCCCTGATCTTTCTGTTCTCCCAGAAGGGGGCATCCGACCTGGCCTTCGCGGTCGCACGGACGCGAAGGCACCTTCCCCGGGAGGCTCGGGAGAGGCTGGACGAGCTGGCCGGGATCCTGGAGGTTCCGAAGATCGCCCCCCCTCTGCTGAGCGGGGTGGGGATTTATCATGGGGGCATGTTCCCCAAGGAGAAGCTCCTGGTGGAGTCGGCGTTCCGCGAGCGCATCCTGGATGTCGTCTGTGGGACGAACGCCCTGGCCCTGGGGGTCAACCTGCCCGCTCAGTACGTCGTCTTCGCTCAGCTGGTGCAGTACCATCACGACGAGCCCATATCGAAGAACGAGTTTCTCCAGATGGCGGGCCGCGCGGGGCGCAAGGGGCTGTTCGACCCGGGGTTCGTGACCTGGCTCAAGGCGTCGCCCTTCGAGCGGAGGGGGTTCGACACCGGGAAGGTGTTCCGGGACCTGGTGGATTCTCCCTCCGAGCCGGCGGCGGTGACGCTTCATCCCTCCTACGGACGCCTGCTGCGCCGTCAGGCCCTGCCGGAGGTGGAGGCGGAGTACATCGCCGAGTACTCGCTGCCGACGGCGGACGCCCATATCGTCCTGGAGATGCTCCGGGCGGGGATGCGCAAGATCGACCGGGTGGTGCGCAAAATGGTGCACGGGACGGACCGTGCGCGTTTCCGCACGATCCTCGCGGAGATATGGTACGACGAGATGGACATCGACGAGAACCTGGAGATGGCCCTGCTGTTCTTCGAGGAGGCGACGCCGAGCGCGCTGATGGCCGCGCAGATGGTCCTGCCCTTCGAGCGCAACTACCTCCAGGCCCTGCTGAAGGTCAAGCGCTTCGCCAACCGCCTGCCCAGGGGGCGCCGTTTCCGCGGGCTCGACGACCTGAACCGGACGGTGGACGAAATAGACCCCACGATCTACGGATTCGAGGAAAAGATCGGCGAAATAGAGACCAGCCGGTAGGGAGCGCGAATCCGCTTCAGAGGACGTCCATTTCGTTTACCAGAAAGACATCCTTCCGCCGGGCTGCCGCCTGCCGCAGCTGTTTTGTGAAGCCGCTCCTGGAGAACAGCAGGAAGGTTCGCGCATAGCCGTCCAGCTCCGGAATGTTCTCGCTTTTCCGTACCAGCGCGGAGAGGACATCCGTGTCCACCGGCTGGACATGGTATTTGCACTCGCCCAGGATTGCGTGCTTGCGTTCGGTATCCAGGGCCGCGACGTCGATCTCCGTGTTTGCGTTCCAGTAGGAGCCCACCCGAGCGGAGGTGGGGAAAAAATCCAGCCGTCCCGTGCGGCAGAGGCGGAGCAGGATCTCCCGGCACACGTCCTCGTAAATGCCGGACACGTGGGACTCGATGAAGCTCCGCCTCAGAATCCGCATCACGTAGTCCAGGTTGTCCATTTCAAGTTCTCCCCTGTATCCATAGACGAACCGGAACCAGAAGAGGATGAAGTTGTCGCGGATACGATAGAGCCCCTTGCGGCTTTTGTCCGGGTGGGCTTCGGTCACGGGGACTCGCTTCTCCAGCAGGTCGAGATCCATCAGGGTGCGCAGATAGGGGCTCAGCTGATGCGAGGATGTCTCCAGGTTTCCGGCTATCTTCGACAGCTTGTGATTCCCCGCGGCGATGCTCCGCATGATGGAGAAGTAGCCGACCGTCTCCCGTACCTCCCTCTCCAGAAGAAAGATCGGTTCCTCGTAGAGAAAGCCGTTTTTTTGGAGGACCTCGCGCTCGATGTTCTCCATCAGGGGCAGGTCGTTGTCGAAGAAGTCGTGATACTTGGGAACGCCCCCCGTCACGGCGTAGGTCTCGACCCGCTGCGTGAACGTCCTGTCGGCCCCGTCGTCCAAGAGCTCCATGAAGCTCAGCGGCGACAGGCGGATTTGCGCTGTGCGTCGGCCGTAGAGGGGACTGCGGTGGGACAGGGTCTGCTCCTGCATCATGCCGATGAGCGAGCCGCAGAGGATGAGCATGATGCTGGCGGCCTGCAGCGTCTCGTCCCAGGCTCTCTGGAGGATGGAGGGGAAGGCGGGATTGACCTGGGTCAGGTATTGAAATTCGTCCAGCACCAGCACTTTTTTTTGCTCCGGATGAAACTGGGCGAAGGCCTGAAACAGGGGCTCCCAGTCCGAGAAGTGAGCGTTCCGCAAATATTCCTGTCCGGTGAAATGGGAGAGCGCGCGGGAAAAATTGCGGAGGTTCCCTCCCTCCAGCTCCTCCGTCGCCAGAAAGTAAAGCCCCTCCTTCCCCTTCAGAAACTCCTTGATGAGCGTTGTCTTTCCAACCCTGCGCCGTCCATAGACCACGACAAACCCCGAGCCTCTCGCAAATTCCCGCTCCAGGGTACGTAGCTCCGAGACCCTTCCCAAAAATTTCATTCCTCACCCTCCTTTTCTCCATCGGGCGCCTATAAGATAATTTAACTTAGTATAATTTAAATTATACAACAAGGGACGCTTAACACCGTGTCGGGGCGGCGATGTCCTTTGTTCCGAAACGGATCGTGTCCCGCGTTTTCCGTGTCCTCTCCAGGTGACGGCGGGCGGGATGCGCGGTAAACTGTAGGCATGTGGCGCGTCGCACGTCCCGTGGGAACCGGGACCCGGAGGATCGAAACGTTCCATGCCGTGAGCCCCCGCTCTTCGGGCGGGGGGCCTTTGCCATGACCTCGCCGCATATCGCCGCCATCCTCAAGGGGCTGCCCGAGAAGCCCGGGGTCTACATCATGCGGGACGAGGAGGGGACCGTTCTCTACGTGGGCAAGGCCATCAAGCTCAAGCGCCGGGTGTCGTCGTACTTCCGGCACTCGGGGTTCGCCTCGCCGCGGCTCCGCAAGCTGGTCTCGCTGGTGCGGGACATCTCCGTCATCCGTACGGAGAGCGAGGCCGAGGCCCTGATCGTCGAGGCCAAACTGATCCGGCGCTACTCGCCCTTCTTCAACATCGACCTCAAGATGAGCGACCGCTATCCCTACATCCGCATCACGGACGAGGCCTTTCCGCGCCTGGAGATCACGCGCCGGAAGGAGGACGACGGCTCCGTCTACCTGGGGCCCTTCGTCAGTGCCGGGAACATCCGCACCCTGTTGCGCCTGGCGGAGCGCTATTTCCCCCTGCGCGTCTGTCGGTCGGAGCTGCGCCCGGACCCCGGGCGGCGCCCCTGCCTGGAGTACAGCCTCGGCCGGTCCATGGGCGCCTGCGCGGCGCTCTGCACGGAGGCGGAGTACCGCGAGCGCGTGAACGACATCATCCTGCTCCTCCAGGGCAATACCGCCGAGCTGGTCGAGCGGCTCCGCCACAGGATGGACGCGGCCGCGAAGCGCCTGGCCTTCGAGGAGGCCGCGCGGTACCGCGACACCATCCGCGCGCTCTGGCGGATATCGCGCCAGCGCGTCTCATCGACGCTCCAGGAGGACCTGGACAGCGAGACCTGGCAGGTGCTGAACCGGATGCAGGAGCTCTTCGGGCTCAAGACGCTTCCGTGGCGGATGGACGCCTTCGACATCTCCCACATGTCCGGGCACGAGACCTACGGGTGCTGCGTCGTCTTCGAGCAGGGGCGTCCCAACCCCTCGCTCTACCGCCGCTTCAAAATACGGACCCTGCAGGACGGGGAGATCGACGACTTCGCCTCCATGCGGGAGACGGTGCTGCGCCGCTATCGGCACGTCCTGGACAAGTCCGAGCCCATGCCGCAGCTCACCCTCATCGACGGAGGCCCCATCCAGCTGGAGTTTGCGCTGGAGGCCCTCGAGGAACTGGAGCTGGAGCTTCCCCTGATCGCCCTGGCCGAGCGGGAGGAACTGGTCTTCCTGCCCGGACGGCCGAACGACCCCCTGCGCCTGGGGCTCGACGACCCCGTCCTGCAGCTTCTCCAGCGCCTGCGGGATGAGGTCCATCGCTACGCCATCACGACGCACCGCAACGCGCGGGCCGGAAGGCTGCGCCGGTCGGCCCTGGAGGACGTCCCCGGCATCGGCAAGGCGCGCGCGGCCCAGCTGCTGGTGCGCTTCGGTTCCGTCCAGCGCATCGCCGCCCTGGAGCCCGAGGAGCTCTGTTCCGTGCCTGGCCTCGGGCCCGCCCTGGCCCGGAAGATCGTCGCGCACCTGAGGGGAGAGGAATAAGTCCGGCCGGTCCGGCGTTCGCCTGGGGTATAATAAAAGCGAAATGTATAAAGCGAGATGTATAATGATTAAAGAGTTGCGCTTCAAGCGTTCCTGAGGACAGGAGGTTCGCAGGATAAGGCTTTGAAACAGGATAAGGAGGTTGACGCACGATGAGCTTTGGTGTGGGAAGCGGCCTGTGGGCGCGGTTGATGTATCGGCCGTCCCCGTTTCACGCGCAGGATCTGCGCGCCCTTTCGAGGCTGCACCTATCTTCCCCCCCATCTTCCTCGGTTACGGAGCCTGGCCCGCGGGACGAGGTTCTCCTCTCCGAGGAGGGGGTGCGCCTGAGCCGGACGGCGGCATCAGCACCGTCGGCCGTGAAGCCGGAGGCCGGCCGGAGGGCGGAGCTGCCGGAGACGGAGCAGGCCAAGGCCGCTGCGAAGCTGCCCAGGGAGAGGAACACGGAGGCCGGGTGTTATGTCAAGCGCACCGCCGCGACCATGGCGGCCATGAAGGACCTGGCGAAGCTGGGGCAGGAGAACTACCTCACGAGCCGGGATCGCCTGGAGCTGGACAAGGAGCTGACGCGCCTCCAGGCCGAGATGTCCTTCGACACGGCCCGGATGAAGCTGCTCCTGGACGGCAAGGACCCGGATAACCCCCTGGATGCGGAGCTCTTCGAGAAGGCGAAGAGCCATGTCCATAGGAACCGTGCGCTGGCGGTCGCCCTTCTGGAGCGGGATTTTAAGCGCAGGGAGCGGGGCCTCGAGCCGGGGCCGTTCCTCGACAACGGCGACGGCACCTCGACGGCCACGATTCTGAGGGCCGGTGGGGCGTGCGACAGCTATGTGACCGAGATAACCGATAAAACCGAGGTGATGGCCCGGCGGTTGGAGGATTGGGAGCGCCGGGTGACCTCGAACAATGACGAGAACCACACCGTTGTGGTCAAGCATCTGACCTACGAGGATTTCTTGAAGGACTACGCCGTCCTGAGCCTGCGGAGCGTCAAGGATGCGGAGAGGGCCGAGGCGTTGCTGGACGAGAAGCTGAAAAAGCTGCCGGGCATGATCAAGCCGCTGGAGGACGCCTTTGAGAGACGCAAGGAGTATCGGCGTCAGGTCGCCGAGGCCAGGCGGAAGGGCGTGGAGCCGTCAAAGGATCCGGACGCGGATAACATGCTGAACCCCGACGGGGTGACGCGGTCCAGGTACAACCACCTTTTCAAACCTGTGGAGGACCTGTGGCGTATCGACGATCTCTGGCGAGGGCCTAAGGGCGTGTCCTTCATGTACATCGTGGAGTGAGGCGCGTAAAAACGTAGAAAATAAACGATGCGAATGCCGAGGCCGGGGATTTTGTTGTCCCCGGCCTCGGCTCGTACCTCCACCTGTATATCATTCCAATTTTCCCTTGGAGTAACGTTCGTGTTGTGTTATTCTTGTCCTCGTATATGCAGGAAAAGATAAAAAAATCGAGGAGGCTATTATATGGAAAAGGAATATTCCGTACGGATCGGCGAGCAGCCGCTCGTCTTCCGGACGGGTAAGGTCGCCAGGCAGGCGAACGGCGCGGTGATGGCGTCCCACGGAGAGACGGTCGTGCTGACGACGGCCTGCGTCACCGACACGCCCCGGACGGGTATAGATTTCTTCCCCCTGCTGGTGGATTTCGAGGAGCGCTACTATTCGGCCGGGAAGATCCCCGGCGGGTTCATCAAGCGCGAGGGACGGCCCTCCGAGTCCGCAATCCTCAGCGCGCGCGTCGCGGACCGCTCCATCCGTTCGTTGTTCGACGACGCCATGCGCAACGACGTCCACGTGGTGAGCACGGTCATGGCGATGGATCAGGTCTATCCGCCCAACGTGCTGGGCATCAACGCAGCCTCGGCGGCCCTGTCCATCTCGGGGATCCCCTGGGGCGGCCCCGTGGGGGCGGTGCGCATTGGACTGGTCGGGGACAGGCTGGTCGTCAATCCCACGGAGGCGCAGATGGCCGAGTCCCGGCTGGAGCTTCTGGTCGCCGGTCACGACGACGGTATCACCATGGTGGAGTCCGGATCGCAGGAGGTCTCCGAGGAGGTCCTCGTCGACGCTCTCGACCTGGCGCACTCCGAGATCCGCAAGCTCATAGCCCTTTTTCGGCAGATGAAGGAGGAGATCGGAAAGCCCGAGATCGCGATTCCCCTTCCCGAGCGCATCCCCGAGATCGACGATTGGGTTCGTGCGAACCTGGACCGGGAGATCGACGCCGCCGTCCGCATTCATGAGAAGAAGCCCCGCTACGAGAAGATCGCGGAGGTCAAGAGGACGGCGAAGGAGCATTTTTCCGAGGCGTTCCCCGACAAGGGGGAGTACATCTCCGCCTGCATCGACGGGCGCGTCAAGGACATCATGCGCGCCATCATCGTCGACGAGGGGATTCGCGTTGACGGCAGGGCCATGGACGAGCTGCGCCCCATCTCCTGCGAGACGGGGATATTGCCCCGTGTCCACGGTTCGGCGCTCTTCACCCGCGGCGAGACCCAGTCCCTGGCCGTGACGACGCTGGGCATGGTGGGGGAGGACGACCAGGTGCTGGACGGCATCAAGCTGGACGAGCCCGCCAAGCGCTTCATCCTGCACTACAACTTCCCGCCCTATTCCGTCGGCGAGGTGCGCCCCATGCGCGGCCCCGGCCGGCGCGAGATCGGTCACGGAGCCTTGGCGGAGCGCGCGCTGCGGCCCGTCATCCCCACGGAGGATGAGTTCCCCTACGTGGTCCGCGTCGTCTCCGACATCCTGGAGTCCAACGGTTCGAGCTCGCAGGCCAGCATCTGCGGCGGCAGCCTTTCGATGATGCACGCGGGCGTGCCCCTGCGGCGCCACGTCGCGGGCATCGCCATGGGGCTGATCAAGGAGGGCGACAAGGTCCGCGTGCTGACGGACATCCAGGGGCTCGAGGATCATTACGGCGACATGGACTTCAAGGTCGCCGGTACGCGCCTGGGCGTGACGGCCCTCCAGATGGACAACAAGGCGGGCGGCATCACCCGGGAGATCCTCCAGAACGCGCTGTCCCAGGCGAAGCAGGCCCGTATGCAGATCCTCGACAGGATGGAAGCCGAGATTTCCGTCCCGGACTCCCTGTCGCCGAACGCGCCGCGCATCCTCAAGATGAGCATCGATCCTGAGAAAATCCGGGACGTCATCGGCCCCGGCGGCAAGACGATCCGCGGTATCACGCAGAGGACCGGCGTCAAGATGAACGTGGAGGATACGGGCGAGGTGAGCATCGCCGGGCCGACGCAGGAGCAGGTGGACGAGGCCCGGGACATGGTTCTGGCCCTGACGAAGGACCTGGAGGCCGGGGAGGTCTACTGGGGCACCGTCACGCGCCTGATGGCGTTCGGCGCCTTCGTGGAGTGTCTGCCCGGCAAGGAGGGGCTGCTGCACCTCAGCGAGATGAGCACGCACCGCGTGCCCAAGGTCGAGGACGTGTTCAAGCCCGGGGACCGCGTGCTCGTCATGGTCAAGGAGATCGACGACATGGGCCGCGTCAACCTCACCCGGCGGCGCCTCCTGGCCGACGAGGACAAGGTGCGTGCCGCCGGCTTTGCCGCTGCGCTGCCCGATGAGCACGAGCGCGACAACCTGATTGCGAGCATCGCCGAGAAGGCCCCGCCCGCACCCCCCCGGGGCGACCGTCCCGGATTCGGCGATCGCGGGGATCGCGACAGGGGCGGGCGGGAGCGCCGCTTCGGCGGGGACCGTCCCCGGAGGGACCGCTAGGGGTTTCATGCCCGATAAGATGGTCAGGGTGCTGATCGCGCGCTCCGGACGGGCGAAGGACTTTCCCTTGCCCGAATACGCCACCCCGGCCTCGGCCGGGGTGGATTTACGGGCGTCGGAGGGCTGCGTGATTCCCTCGGGTGGCCGGGCCCTGGTCCCGACGGGCCTGCGCATCGCCCTCCCGGAGGGGTACGAGGCCCAGGTTCGCCCTCGAAGCGGCCTGGCCCTGGAGCACGGCGTCACGCTTCCCAACAGTCCGGGCACGATCGACGCGGACTACCGTGGGGAGATCGGGGTGATCCTGATGAACCTCGGCCAGGAGCCCTTCGTCGTCGAGCCGGGGGATCGCATCGCCCAGATGATCGTCGCACCCGTTACCCGGGTGGCGTGGAGCGAGGCGGAGGAGCTCGACGCCACGGAACGAGGGGAGGGGGGCTTCGGCAGCACCGGAAGGTGAGGACGCTTTCCCGGAGGGAAGGGTAAAGAGGGTTTGAGAAATGGCGGGCCCCTTGCGGAGCGTCCGCGCTCCAGGCCGGAGAAGGGCCTGGCAGAAGGGTTTGGTGGAAGAGTCCGACAAGTGGAAGAGTCTGGTAAAAGGAGTGTTGCTGCGGCATGGATATCGTCGATAAGGCATTGCGAAACTGGAAGCTGCACCTGTTGGTCCTCGTCTTCACGGTTTTGGCCGAGACGGTCGGGGTCCAGACCTTCAAGCTGGGGCCGGGGATGCTGGTCCTGATTCCCCTGCTCTATTCCTTCGTGCTGGGAGCCCTCTGTGGGTTGCCCTTCTTGAAGGTGCTGGAGCGGAGCGACATGTTCGAGGCGTCGTCCCTCGTGGGAGTCTCGTTCTTCCTTTTAATGGCGCGTTACGGGACCCTGGTGGGGCCCAACTTCTGGAAGGTCGTCCAGTCCGGCCCGGCTCTGGTGCTCCAGGAGTTCGGCAACATCGGGACCGTGTTCTTCGGCGTCCCCATCGCCGTGCTGCTGGGCCTGCGCCGTGAGGCTGTGGGGGCGGCGTTCTCCAACGCGCGGGAGCCCAACATCGCCATCATCGGCGAGAAGTACGGGCTCGACACACCCGAGGGGCGCGGCGTCATGGGCGTCTACGTCACGGGGACGGTCTTCGGAGCCCTCTTTTGCAGCTTCCTCTCCTCCTTCGTCGCATCGACGATGCCCTTCTTCAGCCCCCAGGCCCTGGCCATGGCTACGGGGACGGGCAGCGCCAGCATGATGACCGCCGCGGTCACCCCCCTGGTGACGATGTACCCGCAACTCAAGGACGAGCTGCTGGCCCTGGCCTCGGCCAGCAACATGTTCTCGGGGCTCGACGGGGTCTATATGTGCGTGTTCCTGAGCCTTCCGATCGCCAACCGGCTCGTTCGGCTCATGGGGGTCGGGGAGGCCCCGAGCGTGCCCGTCGGCACGGATTCCGGGGAGGGGGAGGACTAGCATGAGATACCGTCAGATGGCGATTTTCCTGCTGATCTGCGCCGCTCAGGTGCTGATCGGCAACTGGGTTGGGGCGAAGGGGTTCGCCGTCTTCGGCGCGCAGGGCGCGGCCACGGCGGCCAAGCTCCTCACGGACTCCATTCCCGGCATCCTCGTGCTGCTCGGCGTCGTCGCGGGCGGTGTCCTCATCGCCCACGTCATGCCCTGGAAGGGGCTGCCCTCCGTGGCCTACATCGTCACGCTGGGCTGTATCGTGACGATCCCCGGATTCCCCGGCGCGGAGCAGCTCACCGCATGGGCCTCGAAGGTCAGCTTCATCGGGCTCTGCACCCCGATCCTGGCCTATGCGGGCCTTGCCGTTGGCAAGGATATCGGCGTGCTCAAGACGCAGGGCTGGAGGATCGTCCTGGTGGGACTTTTCGTCTTCGTCGGGACCTTCATGGGATCGGCGGCGATTGCGGAGCTGGTGCTGCGCGGCCTGAAGTGACATCCTGAGGGAGGGTGACGCCCCGCCCATTCTCAAAATTCTTTCCGAGTGCGGATGTGGTCGTTTGCCGTTCCGGGCCTTCGGGACCGTGGGGATGCCTTGCGAAAGAGGCGGAGCCGCGGGCCGAAGGCCCTTCGCGTTTGGGCGGGGGCGAGAATTTTCCCAAACCTGGGGCCGGATGGTGCTATGATTCGGAGGTGGGGCCGGGGGGACGGTCCCGGTGGAGTTCTTTCGCCGGATGGGCGGAGGCTCGTATCTCGACTCGGGGAGGCCGCGGACATGAATGAGGTCTGGAAAAAATTTTTGAGTCACCTGCCCCTCTGTGCCGCCGAGGGAGGCGGGGTCACGGAGGTCGCCGCTGGAGAGCTGGAGCGGCTCATCGAGAAGGACTCGGACTGCCCGCGGGCGACGGTGGCCCTGGTGCAGGAGATCTTCTGCCGGGCCGGCCTGCTGGAACCCGCGCGGGCGCGGGAGGGGGTCTGGCGCTTCGTCTCCTACCCGGCACGGCTGTTCGCCTGTTCTCTGCTCTCGCTCCTCGTGGAGGGGCAGGGCCCCTTCTGGGAGGGCTTCTGGGCCGCCGGGATGAATGACGACATCTCGAGGCAGCACAAGGTACTCCATGCCATGGAGGTTCTGCGCGAGGAGCGGACCAAGGGGCCCCCCATCCGCCGTACCTTCGTGGCCTGGGGCGTTATCCGCAGGGAGGGCCGCTTCATCCTGAAGCGGCGCGAGAACCGGGAGGACGACCCCGACAACGCCCTGCACGGAAATTACGGCTTTCCCGGCGGGCGGGTCAACCTTCACGACCTGAAGGAGTCCGAGCCGGGGATGACGACCGAGCGGGGGATCGAATTGCTCTACGGACTTCCCCGCCCTTTGTCGGCCGACGAGGAGGCCTTGATCGGGCGGGCGCTGGAGCATACGCTCGTCCGGGAGCTCCAGGAGGAGCTGGGCCTGCAGCACAAGGTCCATTATGCCTACTCCCGGTCCGCCTTCCAGCGGCCCCCCGCGACCTTCATCCATGGCGCCAACGCACAGCACTGCATGACCGAATGCCGCTTTACGCTCTTCGAAATCGCCCTGACGCCGGCCGGGGATGCCTGGCTGGCATCCAACGTGAGGGATGGGGAGCTTTTCCGTCTGGATGAGATGCAGGCCCCCTGTCTGCCGGAGCGCAGGGCCTTTCTGGACGCGCAGGACGATGGGTTCCCGGAGTGGCTGGAAGAACTGGGGGACTCCGCGTCGTCCCTCTTTCTCAGGCGCGCGGAGCTGTCCCCGGGGGGTGGAGGGCAAAAGGGGGAGGAACCGCTCGAGGTGGTGCTCCCCCTGTCCGCGCAGGGGCATCAGAGACCTTTGATTGTCGGCGATTGCGAGATACTCCTGACCGATCCCTGGGAGATCGACTTTCTGTTCCTGCTCGGGCTGTCGGCCCGGGGGGAGACGTCCCTGCGCCTTCCCGACGATATCGAACGGAGGCATTGGGGCTGGCTCTTCCTGAGAAATACGGATATGCGCCTGCGGGCGCAGAAGCTCGAGCTGAGGGTGCGCGAAATCGGCAACTTCTCGCCCCTCAGGCTCGAGGGCTCCCTTTGCCGCCTGCGCGCCGAAGGAGACCGCGTCTTCTTCAGCCCGGACCTCTTCAGCGCGGAGCTGCGGCAGGGAGAGCTCCTTCTGCGCCGGGGCGCGCTGGACAGGCCGGGGCTCTTCTACCTGGATGCCGAAACCCATGCCGCGGCCTTCTCCGACTCCAATCTCGCCCATCTGCGGAACCTGAAAGGCGGCGGAAGCGGCGAGGTGTCCTACGACAACCTGCGTAAACTGAAGGACAAGAGCGGCCGCCGCCTGGACGACTTCGTCCGCTCCTGCGGGCTCCAGCGGCTGTACGAGCCCGAGGACGGCAGCGTGAGCAAGGAGCTCCAGCGGTTCCGGTTCGCCATACAGGTCCGGTAGGGAAAATCCGGATATTGACACCCCGCCGCGACGTGATATATTGGACATATTGGTACGGAAAAAAGCGATCTTGTTGTGGTTTTTGAAATCCGAACCGTCGATATGTTTCGGAAGGACCCATCGTAAAGGGTTTGTATTGAAGCACTTGAAGAAGTCTCTCTGAAATTGGACCGCTTTTTTTCGGGCAGCGCTACTTTATGGGAGTACGAATGACAAGGGTGCGAACGCAAGAGGATTGAAAGGATCGGGTTGAAAAGGTCGGGTTGAAAGGATCGGACGGAACGATGCTGGATCTGGACAAGGACAACGTGGATTTTCTGGTAACGGCCCACATGGCCGATGAGGTGCGCCATGTCCTGGGGGACGTCTTCCCCCGTATCGAGGCGGAGATCCTTCCCGAGATGCGGCGGAGAGAGATCGACACCCTTTATTTTGTGGCCTGCGGCTCTCCGCTCTGCGCCTGCCAGACGGCGCAGAGGATGCTGGTGTCCCTTTCGCCGCTGCGCTCGGGGGCCTTCAGCGGCATGGACTTTCTCTGCGAGCCTCCGCATGTCCTGGGGCGGAATACCCTTGTCGTCGGGGTCAGCGACTCGGGCAGGACGCAGGAGGTCTGCGATTCCCTGGCCCTTGCGCGGCGGAGGGGGGCCATGACCGTCGCCGTGACCAAGACCGCGGAGAACCCCCTTGCGGACGCGGCGGAGTTCCTGGTCGACTACCATGCGGACTGCATCTGGGAGGTTCATCTCCTGATCGCCTACTGCCTCGCGCTGCGGGCGATGCAGGAGGCGGGGGTCAAGGGGCTGGAGCCCATCATGGAGGATATGCGGAGGCTCCCCGAGGTCCTCGCGCGCCTGGTGAACGACGTTGAAGAGGACATGAAGGCCCTGGGGGAGCGGGCCTCGAAATGGGACCTGATCTACACCGTCTCTGCGGGGAACCTGTTGCCCCTGGGATACAAAGAAGGGGTCATCACGATGCTGGAGTTCACCTGGACCCACGGGTGCAGCCTCAACGCATCGGAGTTCCGTCACGGTCCCCTGGAGGTCGTCGAGGAGGACGTGCCCTACGTCTTCCTTGTGGGGAACGACGCCTCGCGGCCGGTCACGGAGCGGAGCCTGCGCTTCGTCGAACGGCACAGCAAAAACGTCGTCGTCTTCGACGTACGCGACTTCGAGGGCGGGCTGCATCCGGCCCTGGACCCCATGGTCCTCTTCGTCCCGCTGGAGTTCTTCTACTATTACCTCTCCGTCTACAAGGACCACAACCCGGACGGCCGGCGCTATTACGGCGGCCTCGCGGAGTATTAGGCCATGAGGATCGTCGGGGTCGGCGACAACGTTCTGGACCGGTACATCGATCAGGGCCTGATGTATCCCGGCGGCAATGCGGTCAACGTCCCGGTGCTGGCCCTGCGCTTCGGGGCGGAGGCCGCGGCTTACGTCGGCGCCGTCGGGGACGACGAGGGGGGAAGCTGGCTTCTCGAGGCACTGGGCCTGGAGGGGTTGGATACGTCTCGGGTCAAGGTGCTTCCGGAGAGGAACTCCTACACCCGCGTGGCCCTCGTGGACGGGGACAGAACCTTTGTCGGAGGGGAGAAGGGCGCCAGCTCCAAGCTCGTCCTCACCCCGGAGGACTTCGGTTTCATCCATAATTTCGATGTCGTCCACACCAGCATCTACAGCGGAATCGAGGGACAGCTGCAGGAGCTTCGCGCGAACAGCCGCATCCTGGCCTTCGACTTCTCGAACGAATTCGATGAGGCGTATCTGGACCGGGTCCTTGGCTCGGTGGATTACGCCTTTTTTTCGGGCTCGAGGATGTTTCCGGGCGCGAGGGATACGGAGGAGTCCGAGCTGGAAGCGTTCCTTGCGCGCGTGGAGGACCGGGGGGTGCGGCTGGCCCTGGTCACCCGGGGGGCGAAGGGGGCCGTCCTGCGTTACGGCGGGCGGACCTGGCGGCAGGAGGCCGTTCCCTGCCGCGTCGTGGACACGCTGGGCGCCGGGGATGCCTTCATCGCGCGGCTGATCGTGGGCATCGTCTCCGGCGAGGAGCCCTCGCTCGCCCTGATGGAGGCGGCCCGGAGCGCGGCCGCCACATGCTCCTATTATGGGGCCTTCGGCCATCCCAGGGCTTACGAACCCAACCCGTCGCGGAATGATGGAGAGGAAACTTACGGACACACAGATCAAGAAGGAGGAAAACAGCAATGAAACAGTTCCGTTCGAGTTTTGTCCTGTACGCGTTTTTGTTCGTGCTGTCGGCGTTTGCCCTGTGCGGCGCCGCGGAGGCCGGCGACCCGGTGACGCTCAAGTTCCTTCACAAGTGGCCGAAGGTGGAGTACAACGACTTTTTTCTCCAGGTCGCCAGAGATTTCGAGAAGGCGCACCCCGACGTCAAGATCCAGATCGAGGCGGCCGGCGACGAGCCCATCAAGGACAAGCTGCGCATCCAGATGGGGACCGACCAGCAGCCCGACATCTTCTTCTCGTGGAGCGGCGAGTTTGCCCGGAACTTCATCCGTTCCGGGGCGGTCCTGGACCTGACGCCGTATTTCGAGAAGGAGCCCTCCTGGCGCGACGGCTTCATGAAGGCCGGGCTGGAGCCCTTCGCGACGCAGGGCCGGTACTATGGCGTTCCCTACCGGATCAACGGAAAGTTCTTCGTCTACAACAAAAAGATGTTCGAGGACAACGGCCTGAAGGAGCCCAAAACCTGGACGGAGTTCACCGCCGGGCTCGAGAAGCTGAAGCAGGCGGGCGTCACGCCCATCGGGTTCGGCAACATCTACCCCTGGGCGAGCTGCCACTACATCACGGGGCTCAACCAGAAGTGCGTTCCCCAGGAGGTGCGCGAGAAGGACTACGCTGCGGCCTCCGGCGAGTTCACCGACCCCGGCTACGTTAAGGCCCTGGAGTATTTCAAGGGGCTGAACGACAAGGGTTACTTCAGCATGGGGGCCAACTCCACGGAGCACAACATGGCGCTCGAGATGTTCTACGGCGGCCAGGTCGCGATGGTCTACGTCGAGCTGGAGGAGTTTCAGGATATCGAGGAGAAGATGGCCGGGAACTGGGGATTCTTCGCGATGCCGTCCATCGAGGGGACCCCCGGCAACCCGAAATTCCTGACGGGGGCTCCGGACGGGTTCATGGTCTCCGCCAGGACGAAGCATCCCGACCAGGCCGTCGCCTTCCTGAGCTTCCTGACGAACAAGGAGAACTCCGACAAGATGGTCCGGGCCATGGGGTGGCCCAGCCCCGTCATCGGCGCCGTCAACAAGGAGAACTCCCTGGAGATGCTGGTCAAAGGGCTGGAGGCCGTCACCGAGGCCGAGGGGATGGCGCTCTGGCTGGATACCGACATCGACATCAAGATCTCGGACGTCTACCTCCCCGACCTCCAGGAGCTCCTGAATGGGGATAAGAGTGCCGAGGAGGTCATGAAGGACGTGCAGGCCGCCGCTGCGGCGGTGCGCGCGGAGGCGGCGAAACAGTAGGGCGGGGTAATGAGCGGGCTGCAGGCCGGTCCCTAACCGGCCTGCAGCGACCGCCCCCTTGCAGGCTTCATTCCTGAGCGAGGCCTCAGGGCCTCGATGCCAGCAGGCGATTTGGAGGTTTTGTTCTCCCGGGCCGCCGCCGGCCGCATCCGGCGGCCCCTTCGTCACGGAAGAGATCCTTGAAGAGGGAGATCCTGCATGAATATCTACGGCAATAAAAAGCTGGCCCTTCTCTTTCTGCTGCCGGCGCTTCTTCTGCTCCTGCTGTTCGTCTACTATCCCATCGCGGAGAGCTTCGTCCTGAGCCTCTATCGCTGGAAGGCGTTCTCCAGCGAGAGGGTGTACGTCGGACTGGAGTATTACCGGAAGCTCTTCTCGGACGCCGTCTTCTACACGGCGCTCAAGAACAACGTTCTCTATTCCGCGATATCCATCGTCTTCCAGGTCGGCCTGGGCCTGGTCTTCGCGGCGGTCCTGGAGGAAAAACTCTTCCGCGGAATGCAGCCCTTCTTCCGCACCGTCTACTTCCTGCCCTCCGTCATCTCCATCTCGGTGGTGGGGCTCCTCTTTCAGCTGGTCTACCATCCGAGCATCGGGCTGCTGAACCAGGGGCTCAGGGGGATCGGGCTCGGAGGGCTGTGCCATGCGTGGCTCGGGGAGAAGAACACGGCCATCTTCGCGATCATCGCGACCTCGCAGTGGCAGTACATGGGCTACATCATGCTGCTCTTCCTGGTGGCGATCCAGAAGATCCCGCAGGAGCTCTACGAGGCCGCGGAAATCGACGGGGTCAACGCGTTCCAGAAGTTCCGCTACGTGACGCTGCCCCAGGTCAAGGACACGCTGGTGATGTGCGTGATCATCACCCTCATCGGAGGGTTCAAGGTCTTCGACGAGGTTTACGTCATGACGGCCGGCGGGCCGGGACGCAGCACGGAGGTGCTGGCCTCCTATCTCTACCGCGCGGGGTTCCGCAACGACGAGATGGGGCTGGCCTCGGCCATCGCCACGACGATCTTCGTCATCACCTTCACCATGACGCTCGTCCAGCTGCTGGCGTCGAAACGGCAGGAAAGTTAGGTCATCGCCATGATGCACGACAACCGATGGAGGGCGGGACACCTCCTCGTCCTCGGACTTCTCGCCCTCTACGCACTGCTCATCATCCTGCCGCTGGTCTGGATGGTCCTCAGCGGCTTCAAGGACAATCAGGGGCTCTTTTTGAACACCTGGGGGCTTCCTGAAAAATTTCTGTGGGAGAACTACGCGACTGCGTGGAGGGGCGGCGTGGGGCGCTATTTTCTGAACAGCATCATCGTCACGGGGACCTCGGTCTGCCTGACCCTTTTCATCAGCGCCTGCGCGGCCTTCGCCCTGAGCCGCTTCGAGTTTCGGGGGCAGGGAGTCCTGCTTCTCTTCGTCCTCGGAGGGCTCATGCTGTCCCCTCAGGTCAGCCTGATCCCGCTCTTCAGGCTGCTTCAAAGGCTGAAGCTCTACAACACCTATTGGGCCCTCGTCATTCCCTACGTCGCCTACCGGATCCCCTTCACCACCTTCCTGATCCGGTCCTACATGCTGTCGCTCCCAAGGGAGATAGAGGACTCCGCCTACATCGACGGCTGTTCCGCCTGGACGGTCTTCTACAGGATCATCCTTCCCATGAGCAAGCCCATCCTGGTCACGGCCGCCCTGTTCACCGCGATGAGCTGCTGGAACGAGTTCATGTTCGCCCTGGTGTTCATCGAAAGCGACAGCCTGAGAACCATCCCCATCGGCCTGATGGGGCTCAAGAGCAGTCTGCGCACCGAATGGACGATCCTCATGGCGGGGCTGACGCTTTCCGCCCTGCCCATGGTGGTCCTTTTTCTGATCTTTCAAAAACAGTTTATTCGAGGCATAACCTCGGGAGGAGTGAAAGGATAGCTATGAGTGATCTTCAGGCTCAACAGTCTCACCAGGAATACAGGGAAGTGCTCATGCGGGGCATCCGGGAGAGGGAGAACATCGAGGCGGCCATGAAGGAGATCACGAAGAAGCCGATCGACAGCGTCTTCTTCGTGGGTTGCGGCGGCTCCCTTGCGGTCATGTATCCGCTGCAGTATCTGATGGCCCTTCACACGGCGCTTCCCTCGGCCCCCTACAACTCCAGCGAGTTCCTGAACATGAAGCCCAAGGCGCTGACGGAGCGCTCCCTGGTCATTCTCTCGTCCTATACGGGGACGACGAAGGAGACCGTGGCCGCCGCGGAGCTGGCCCGCTCGAGGGGGGCCCGCACCATAGCCTTTGCCGGCAAGGCGGACACCCCGCTGGGCAAGACCGTGGACTACGTCTTCGCCAACGACGCGCCGTTCGGGGTCACGGACTCCAAGCTCATCATGCTCTATCAGATCGTCTTCTGCCTCCTGGACAAGCTGGGATACGGCATCGACTACGAGCAGGTGCAGAAGGAGCTGAGCCTTCTGCCGGAGGGGCTGATGCGCATCCGCGCCGCTGCCGGGGACGAGGCCCGGGAGTTCGCCGAGAAGAATCACGACCAGACCTTCTTCATGGTCACCGGGAGCGGCATCAACTGGGGCGAGGCTTACTCCTACGCCATGTGCATCCTCCAGGAGATGCAGTGGATTCCCGCCCAGTCCATCCATGCGGGGGAGTTCTTCCACGGGGCCTTCGAGACCCTCACGGAGGACACCAACCTGCTGATATTCCAGGGCGAGGACGAGACCCGGCCCCTCACCGAGCGCGTGGTCAAGTTTGCCGAACAGTACACCCGCAGGGCCCATCTGATCGACACGAAGAATTATCCTCTGGAGGGAATAGCCCCGGAGCGGCGCGGAATCTACGGCCCGTTCATCCTGCTGGCCGTGCTCGGCCGCTACAGCGACGCCCTGGCGGAGAGGAGAAACCATCCCCTCAAGACCCGTCGCTACATGGGCAAGGTGCCGTACTAGGAACGCCATGGCCAGTCTGGAACTGAAGGGGCTCAAGAAGGTCTATCCCGGGGGCGTCGTCGCCGTCAAGGACTTCAACCTGACCATCGACGACCGGGAGTTCATCGTGCTGGTCGGCCCCTCCGGCTGCGGAAAGAGCACCACCCTGCGGATGATCGCCGGGCTCGAGGACATCAGCGAGGGGGAGCTCTACATCGACGGCGCCCTGGTGAACGGGCTCTGCCCCAAGGACCGGGACATCGCCATGGTGTTCCAGAACTACGCCCTCTACCCGCATATGACCGTCTACGACAACATGGCGTTCGGCCTGAAGCTCCGCAAGGTCCCCGGGGACGTCATCGAAAAGCGCGTGAGGGCGGCGGCGGAGATATTGGGCATCGAGGACCTGCTCCACCGAAAGCCCAGGGCGCTCTCGGGCGGTCAGCGCCAGCGCGTCGCCCTGGGGAGGGTCATCGTCCGCGAGCCCCGGGTCTTCCTGATGGACGAGCCCCTCTCGAACCTGGACGCCAAACTGCGGGTCCAGATGCGTGCGGAGATCGCCAAGCTGCACAACCGCCTGAAGACGACCTTCATCTACGTGACCCACGACCAGACCGAGGCCATGACGATGGGGACCCGCATCGTCATCATGAACGGCGGGGAGATTCAGCAGATAGACGCCCCCAAGGCGCTGTACGACCGGCCGGTCAACATGTTCGTGGCCGGCTTCATCGGAAGTCCTCAGATGAACTTCCTCCCCGGAACGGTCGTCGAGGAGGATGGGGTCCTTCAGATCCGGCTCCCGGACGGTAGCGTCTTGGGGGTCTCCGAGGAGCGGGAACGAAAGCTGAAGGAGGGGGGCTACGTGGGCAGGGAGGTCGTGGCCGGAATCCGCCCCGAAAGCCTTCACGAGAGCGAGGTCAACCCCCTCACGAAGAGATTTTCCCGACTTCGCTCCACCGTGGAGGTGGCGGAGCTCATGGGGTCCGAGACGCTTCTCTACTCCACGCTCTTCGGTCGGCAGGTCGTGGCGCGGGTCGTCCCGGATACGGAGAAGACGGTGGGGGACGAGGCCGAGTTCCACGTCCACTGGAACCGCATCCACGTCTTCGACAAGGATACGGAACGGAACATCCTGTAGCGGGAGCGGGAGAGAGGGAGTCGGGAGGGGAGGCTGACGGACCATTAAGGAGATCACGCCGTTCGAGAGGGCGAAGGAGCGGCTCCTCTGCCTTCTCGAGGAATCCGACCCGGCGCGCGGAGGCCGGCTTCCCAGCGAGCGGGAGATCTGCGCCGCCCTGAACGTCCACCGGGAGACGCTGCGGCGGGCGCTCTCCCTCCTGCGCCTCGAGGGGAGGATCGCCAGCCGCGTCGGGTCGGGGCATTACGTCGAAAGACGCAGGCTCGAAAAGGACCTGACGGACCTTCTGTCGTTCACCCAGTGGGGCCGCTCGATGGGGATGGAGCCGGACTCCGTGGTCCTGAGGTCCGGTTCCTTCGAGGCCCCGAAGTCCGTGAGCAAGTTCCTGCGGGTTCCCCTGGGGACGTCCATTTTTCATGCCGTGAGGCTTCGCCGGCTCGATGGGGAGCCCCTGCTTCTGGAGTACGTTTACCTCAGCGAGGCGGCCTTTCCCGGAATCTCCGACCGAGCCCTCTCCTCGAGTTCCCTGTATTCGGTCCTCGAGGAGGAATACGGCGCGGACCTGTCCGTCGGACAGGAGACGATAAGCGTTACCTACGTGGACGCGTGGGAGGCGCGGAATCTGCGGGTCTCCGAGGGGAGCCCCGCTTTTTTTGTCCGCTCCGTCGTCACCGATGGCGGGGGCACGCCCGTCGAGTACTGCAAGAGCGTCATACGGAGCGACAGGATTCGTCTCATCTATCACAACGCCGCCTGCCGCGAGGAAGAAGCCTGATGCCCAGGGACGACGGGTTTCCGAGCTACAGAGCCCAGCTCCGGGAGGTGCTGCGGGCGAAGATCGAGGAGGGGGAGTATCCGCCGGGGACGGCGATCCCCTCCGAGAACGAGCTGGCTGCGGCCTATGGCCTGAACCGCCGGACGGTCCGGGAGGCCGTCGCCCTCCTGGTCCGAGAAGGGCTGCTGAGGAGCGTCGCGGGGAAGGGCGTCTACGTGAGGCTGAAGGCGGAGACCCGCCTGGGCGAGGGGGAGTTCGGCTTTCGGCTCCGGGAACCGCACCGTCTGAGACGGCAGGTCCTGAAGAAGGCGCTTCGTGCCGCGGGGCCCTATTACGGGAGGAAGCTGGCCGTCCCTGCGGACGATCCGCTCTTCCACGTCAGGCAGCGCGTCCTGGAGGGGAGCCAGCCCCTCTACGTCGAGGAGTTCTACCTGCCCCGGGAGGTCTTTCCGGGCATCGAGGGGATCGAGTTCATGGCGTTCTCCGTCCTGGAGGTCTTTCGCTACTACGGCAGGAAATCGTCCAGGACGGAGCAGAGCCTGGAGATCGTCCCCGTGGACCCCGGGGACGGGAAACTGCTGGGGCTGTCGGAGGGCGACCCCATCCTGCTCCTGGAACGCCGGGACTTTGACGAGGCCGGACGCCCCCTTGCGTTCTTCCGCTACCGGACGCGGGGCGACGTCTGCGACCTGAGGGTGAGCTTCCGCAGAGCGCCGAGATCGGGCGGGGCGCCTTGACCCTGCGCCAGGGCTCGCCTATAATTCTTGAAGTCCTTGGCGTCTTCGCGATTTTTTGGAGGACTGAGTCTCCACCATTTTTTCCCATTTTTTTCGAGGATGGGATGACCTATGCTGGTTGCTTTTGCCCTTGAAAATACGCATTCACCCCTTGACTTTTTTCTGGGGCGGCACAATTATCGTGCGTGCGTGCGTGCGTGCGTGCGTGCGTGCGTGCGTGCGTGCGTCCTTGTGCTTACTTGAGTAACCGCAGTTCGGAATCCTTTAGCCCCTCCACAGAATCAACCCCAAACGCCCCTCCTTCCCAGCGCGCCGAGCGCTGGGGGAAGGGCGTCTTTTTTTGTGCCCCGGCGAAGGTCGAGTACGGGGGATGAGGAGCGCATCCGCCACAAACTCGAAAAGCAAAACACCCTTAAGCTGACGCCTTCCATTGTTATGCTTGCGGAGAATTCTTCTTTGCTGGAGGTTTTTGTTCTGGAGGCTTTGGGAGGAGAGAAACGACGCCCGTCAACGCCCTAGGCCAACCCTATCGACGGAAGCGGGAATTGATCTTTGGGAACACTGATTTCATCAGGGCTTTCCTTATCCTGTAGTTTCATCCTGGAATTTCGGAGGTGTGGCGCTTGGCAACGGCAGAGTTGGCGTCCGGCCGTTCGGCTGGACGCTTTTTCGTAAAGCAGGGAGAGGGCGCTGGAAGCGCTCCGCGTCCTGAGAAAGCGTTTTTGGACGGTACCGCTCTGTTCCTTCACGAGCATCCCGTATCGCGCAAATCGGCCACCTTCAGGGCAAGATATTTGAATGCCCTGGGGTACTTCGTCAAAAAATACGCAAACGGCGACGCGCGGGCCCAAGCCGTTTTCAACGTGTACCTCCAGGCGTTTCAAGGAAGCGGTGCACCTTCTTCGTCCAACCCGAACGTTTTGGACGACACCAAAAAACTGATGGGGCTGGGGTTCAGCGGCATTCTCCCGACGACCTACCGCTACAGTTTTTTCCTGGACGTCCTCTTTATCGTCTGTTACGACAACCCCGCGCTTGCCAGGACAATCTTCTCGGAGGTGATGGATTTGTCCCCCAAGATGAGGTCCGAAAAGGCACGAACCTTATTTGAATTCCTCTACCACAGGGGGGACGGCGCTTCCATACCCGGGACGCAAATGCCCAGGACGCAGATAAGGCGGCAGTTGGTCTGTTGGGCGCAGAACAGGGCGTTCTCCGCAAAGCCCCTGCGAACCGTGCTGATCACGGCGGGGATGAGCTCCGGGAAGTCCACGCTGATCAACGCCCTGATTGGGAAAAAAATAAGCAGGACGCAAAACGACGCGTGCACGGCCAAGATCCACTACATCTACAACAAGCCCTATGAGGACGGTTTCAGCGGCGAGTGGGAAAGCGTCCTGGATATGAATGCCGACGAGGAGACGCTGATGACCTACGATTCGGAAAGCTCGGCGCCCTACCTTGGTGTCTACACCTACTTCCGCTCCTCGCTGTCCCATGAATACAAATGGTGTTTTGTCGATACGCCGGGGGTAAACTCCGCCCTGGACCAAGACCACGAACAGCTGAGCCGTAACGCCATCGAGAACGGCGATTATGACCTGGTTCTGTACGTCCTGAACGCGGAGAATATCGGAACCGACGACGACCGAAGGCACCTCGAGTATGTCCATCAGCACGTCCCGGAGGAGAAGGTGGTCTTCGTCATCAACAAGCTGGATCGTTACAAACAAGGCGAAGACTGCATCGATGAGACGCTCGGCGGGGTTCGTGACGATCTTCAGGATATCGGGTTCCCATCGCCCACGCTTTGTCCCCTGTCGGCTTACGCCGCTTTATTGGCAAAAAAACGCCTTTTGGACGATCCCATGAACGAGGACGAACACGATGACCTCCGCCTGCTGATCCGCAAGCTCAGGAAGCAGGATCAAACGCTCTCTCGCTTTTATCCTCCCTCCTTTCCCCCTTCCTCCGAGGGGACGCTTCCATTTTTTGTTGACGGGAAAAACGGGAAAAAACGTTCGGGCGCGTTATCGAAGGCGTTGGACGAAGAATGCCGAAGTTTATTGCGCGATTCCGGTTTGAGCGGCCTGGAAGCCGTTCTCGGCAGATAAATAAAAGCTGCGGCTCAAACGGCGATGAAAGGATGGACTGCGGAATATGATCGAGGTTTTCATCAGGTACAACCCCTACAAACTTGAAACGGAGATTATGGTCGAGGGCAAAGCCCCCAAGCAGAACAGCGCGCTGCATGTCGAGGACAGGCGCTTGCAGGAGTGGGTGGAGGACCTCCCCCGCATCCTCACGGAGGAATACAACAGCAGGACGTTCTCGATCGAGTTTCACGGAACGACCCTGGACTTCGAGGATTTGGCCCTCATCGCCTCCAACGCCGAGTCGGAGGGGGTTCGGATCACCTGCCGGCACACTCCCGCCAAAGAGGTGATGGACAAGGAGAAATTGATCCAGGCGGTCTTCGAGGATATCCGCAAGGGGCCCTTTGAGGAACTGAGACAGCCTGACATCCTCAGGGCGTTCGAGGCGGCCAACAACGCGGAGTTCCCCGTGAACGTCCTCGCCACCATGAGCGCGGGCAAGTCCACCCTGATCAACGCGATGCTGAACAAAAAGTTGATGCCGGCGCGCCAGGAGGCGTGCACCGCCATCATCACCGAGATCAAGGACTGTGATCTGGATCGCTTCCGGGCTTTCGTTTTCGGAAAGTCCAACGAGCACCTCAAGACCAGCACCAACCTCACGCTGGAGGATATGGAGGAGTTCAATTCCGATCCGGAGGTCTCCACCATCAGGGTGGAGGGCGATATCCCGTTCCTCTCCTCGGAGGATATGGCCCTTATCTTGGTAGATACCCCCGGTCCCAACAACTCTCGGGATCCGGAGCACCAGGCCACGACCTACAGGATGATTCGAGACTCCTCCAAAACTCTTGTGCTCTACATCCTGAACGCCACCCAGCTGGCCGTCAACGATGACAGCCGCCTTCTTTCTCACGTCGCGGAGAGCATGAGCGTCGGGGGCAAGCAATCGAAGGACCGTTTCCTCTTCGTCGTCAACAAGCTGGACGACTTCAAACAGGGAGAGGACAGCGTTAAAAACTCGATCGACAAGGTGCGGACCTATCTGGAGAGCAAAGGGATCAAAAACCCCAACATCTTCCCCGCCTCCGCGTTGACGGCTCTGGACATCAGGACGACCCTGCACGATGTGGATGTGAAGTCCCTGGACATGAACACGGCGGAGGACGGCATCTTCGAGGTCGTCGCAAAAATACGGAAAATCAACCGCAACCCCGACCTGCACCTCGAAACCTACGCGCCCCTCTCGCCCAGCCTGCGAAAAGAGATCGGCGGGATGCTGTCCCAGGCCAGGGCCGACGGGGATCCCAAGCGGGAGGCCCTGATCCATACGGGCATCATCCCCATCGAGGCGGCAATCAGGATGTACGTGGAGAAGTACGCGAGGACCGCCAAGATCAAGAACCTCGTGGACACCTTCTCCAGGAGGCTGGAGAGCTCCCGCGCCATGGAGAAGACCAAGGAGAGCATCGCCATCCACAGCGAGGAGCGGGATCAGATCCGTGCGCAGATCGACGCCATCGAGGCGAAGCTCAGGAGCGGAGAGGAGGGTAAAAAGTTCCGGGACGAACTTGCCCGCGTCGACCGCAGCGAGGAGATCAAAGAGATTGCCCGATCCGTCACGGACAGGGCTCAGGAGGAGGTATCCCGTCTGCTCTCCGGCTGCGACGAGGAGATCACGGAGGATGCGGCGAAAGCCCAGTGCCAGTACTTTAAGGAATTTGCCCAACGCCTGCAGTCGGAAATCAAGGTCGAGCTGGAGGAAATGATCAACAACTTCGTTCAAAACAACGCCCAGGGCCTTTTGAACGAGTACAGGAGCCGCATCGCCGATTTGGCGAAGGATTTGGATGTGGGCAAAATTGCGGTGGATCCCTTTGAGCTCATTGCGGGGAATATGGGAAGCGGCATCGACGCGGCGGCCCTGGTTCAGGAGATGGTCCGGGAGAAGAAAGTCGGCGAAGAATGGGTTGAAAATACCGATAAGGCCTGGTGGAAACCCTGGACCTGGTTTGATAAAGATGGCTGGTACGAGGACGTTTACAAGAACGTCGTCAACGGTTCCCAGCTGGCCCAGCGGTTCTTCGCTCCCATACAGAAACAGCTCATGGACGGCGAGGATCGCGCCATACGCCATGCCCAAAAACAAATGAAGGAGATCAAGGCCGCTTTTAATGAGAAATTCAAGGAGCTCGACAGCGTCCTGGACCGGAAACTCCAGGAGTTGAAGGACTGCGCAACGGATCAGATCCAAACGGAAAAATTCCTCGAAGAGACCCGGCAAAAGTTGGCCTGGCTGGAGGATATCCAGCTTCGCGTCCAGTCCATCTTGGA
>CAUPUB010000002.1:0-48139 GCA_963514535.1 uncultured Fretibacterium sp. | reverse complement strand
GTTTTTCGTTTCACTCATGTGGAATACCTCCAAACGGAACCGCCCGTCCCGAGAGCGGGACGGATGGGAGAGGGCGTCCTCCCCGCCGGCAGAGGCTGTCCCGAGGGACGGCCGGCGTGAGGAACGACAGGGTACGGATGAGCCACAGCCTCGGCCTTCGAAGGAGCGAGGGTTGGGCGCAAGGCGGTGTCGGTGGTGTTTTGCCTTTTCAGACGAAACTGCCCATGCGAGGATCCGGTTTCCGGGTTACAGGGAAGAGCGTCCGTTCCGAGGAAGGAGCCGGGGGCGGGAAGCCGGATTCGCAGTGCCCGCTGTGGCGCACACGTGCACACCGTGCAGCGAATGCGAAACGCGTCATGTGAATACGGCCATGGCTCTTCCTCCTTCCGTCTGGACTTTCATCTGGAGCTTACGGCTATTGTACACCAGGACCGGAGAAAACGGCGAACATATGGGTCCGTTGGGCGGGATGGGAGCGCATGGCGCGAGGTTCCGTGCTTCACGCCAATGCCCCGTCCGGTGAATTGACGGACCGGCCCGGCTTCTGATAGAGTTCCCCTGTTGCATCCCCCCGGCGGAGAGTCTCGCCGGAAAGTCTGCAGGAGAAAGGAGGATTCCCCATGCGCCGTCCTGAGACGTGATGCACCCACAGCGATGCACGTGATGCATTTTTGCCGTGGATTCCTGCCCTTCTTTCCACAGGAGAGGAGGGGGTATAATAAAAACGGAGGCCGGCGGGAGAACGCCCCCAAAACCCTGGAAGGGCGCAGCCTTCCGGTCTTCCGTCTGCGGATGAGATAAGGATCGCTTTTGCGTGAAAATCCTCTCTGCCCATCCCTCAGGAAAGGATATGAAAGGATTTGAGCCCCACCGAACGCGAAAAGGCCCCAACGGCAGACCCCGTCGTCAGGGAGGTGAGGGGCCGCGGACACCTCAGGCTGTACCTGCTCGTCGAGGGACTTGCCATCGGCATCCTCGTCGGCCTGGTCATCACGGCCTATCGGCTGGGCATATCCATGACGGGAAAGCTGCTCCGGGGCCTCCTCACCAGGGCAGGACAAAGCACCGGCAGCCTTGCCGCCTACATCGGGTTAATGGCCGTCTTCGGGGTCCTGGCGGGGCTCTGCTACAGGCTCGCCCCGCTCATATCGGGAAGCGGCATTCCCCAGGTCTCGGCCCAGCTGGCCGGACGGCTCAGGGTCCGATGGCAGAACGTCCTGCCTTTCAAGTTCCTGGGCGGACTCCTGACCCTGGGGGGCGGCCTGACCCTGGGACGGGAGGGTCCCTCGGTGCAGATCGGCGCAGCCGTGGGACAGGGCTTCGCGGAGCTGGGCCACAGGCCCTTCACCGAGCGCAAGTTCCTGGTGTCGAGCGGCGCCGCAGCCGGGCTGGCTGCAGCCTTCAACGCGCCCATCGCCGGGGTCGTCTTCGCCCTGGAGGAGCTGCACCGCAACTTCTCGCCCGTCGTCCTGGTCAGCGCGACGGCCGCGGCCTTCGCGGCCGTGTTCACCGCGGGCACCGTGCTGGGGATACGGCCCGTGCTGCTCGTCAAGGGGCGCGACATCCTGCCGCTCGGATACTACGGCCTGCTCGTCGCCCTGGGGATCGTCACGGGGTTGAGCGGGGTCCTCTTCAACCGTTGCATCCTCTGGGGAAAGGGCCTCTACGCGCGGCTCCGACTCCATTGGGCCTGGTGCGGACTCCTTCCCTTCGCCCTCACCGCCGTAGCCTGCCTCCTCTGCGGCGAACTATTCGGGAGCGGGGAGCCGATGATCTTCTACTCCATGGGAGAGAACCCGTCCCCGGGCGTCCTGATCGGCATCTACGCCGCCAAGCTGGCGCTGCTGGCGCTCTGTTTCGGCAGCGGCCTGCCGGGCGGCATCTTCTTCCCCCTGCTGGTGCTGGGCTCCCTGGTGGGGAACGTCCTCGGCCAGGCGGCCGTCTCCGCCGGGCTGCTGGAGCCGCAGTACGTCTCGTCCCTGGCCCTGATGGCTATGACGGGGCACTTCTCCGCCATCGTGCGCTCGCCGCTGACGGGCATCCTCCTGATCAGCGAGATGACCGGCTCCTTCGCCTTCATGCTGCCCCTGGGGCTGGTGGCCATGACCGCCTATGTCGTCGCGGAGAGCTTCCGCTCCGAGCCCATCTACGAGAGCCTCCAGAAGGGGCTCCTCTCGTCCTCGTCCGCTGTCCCCACCTCCGGCCATGAGGCAGCCCGCTCTGCGTCCCCCCGGGACCGCATGCTGGTGGAGTTCGGGGTAGAGAACCTGAGCCCGGCGGACGGAAGGACGATCGCGGAGATTCTATGGCCGGAGGATTCCCTGGTCATCGCGGTCAAGCGCGGCTCCGGCGAGATCGTGCCGTCGGGACAGGTGCGGCTCATGGCCGGGGACTACCTGGTCGTCCTGATCCCGCGGGGCGCGATGAGGGAGGCTCAGGAGCTGCTCGAGAACCTGACGAAGGGGATCCCCGACGGCGGAAACGCCACGAGACCGTGACGAAAGCGACAAGGGAAGAGAGACAAGGAGGCACGAGGTCATGAGCTATCGCAGTTTCAACGAGCTCGCGGAGAGGGCGAAGAGTCTGCCGGACAAACGCCGGTGCGTCGTGGCCGGAGCGGAGGACGATCACGTCCTGGAGGCGGTCTTCAGGGCCCGGCGGGAGGGCATCATCGGGGACCCTGTCCTCACGGGCCGCGGGGAGCTCATCGCGGACCGGATTCGCGCCCTTGGGGAGGACCCGGAAAGTTGCGTCATCGCGGACGTGCCCGAAGGCACCGGAAAGAATCCCGCACAGAGGGCCGTCGAGCTGATCGCCGAGGGGGCCGGGGACTTTTTGGTCAAGGGCAGGCTGGACACGAAGGACCTGCTTAAGCCCGTCGTCGACCGCGCCAACAACCTGCACAGCGAGGATTCCCCGTCCGGCGGACTGATGTCGCACCTCGCGTTCTTTCGGATCCCCGGCGTCGACCGTCTGGTGGTGCTGACCGACGGGGGGATGCTCGTCTACCCCAACCTGGACCAAAAGAAGGGCCTGATCCTCAACGCCGTGGGGACCCTGCGGGCGATGGGCTGGGATCGGCCCAGGGTGGCCGTGCTCTGCGCGGTCGAGAAGGTGAACCCCAGGATAAAGGAGACCGTGGAGGCCGCCGGGCTGGCGGAGATGAACCGGAACGGGGAGATCCCCGACTGCGTCGTCGAGGGCCCTATTTCCTACGACGTGGCGATGGACCCGGAGATCGCCGCGATCAAGGGCTACGAGAGCGAGAACTGCGGCCGGTTCGACGTTCTGGTGACGCCCGACATGACGGCCGGAAACCTCCTGGGCAAGAGCCTGCTCGTCTCGGCCCACGCCGAGCTGGCCGGCATCGTCGTCGGAGCGAGGATCCCCATCGTCGTCACCTCCCGCGGCTCGAGCGCGGGGGAGAAGTTCCACTCCATCGCGCTCTGCGCCGTGGCCTCGGCGGGACAAACGCCTCGAGGCGGCGCGTAGCGGGTTCGGGGACGGCCATCCCGTCCCGGTCGGCCCTCGGAACCGGCCTTCGGAATCGGATTTCAGTATCAGCTTCCAGAAAGGGATCGATTCATCATGGAAAGACACGAGGACAAGATTTCCGACGCGCGCGTCGCGTTCCACGACCTGCTCCGATACCGTTTCCTGTCGGCGCCCCGCTTCTCGCCCGACGGCTCGAGGATCGCCTTCGCCGTGCACCGGGCCGACCTGGAGGGCAACCGCTACCTCTCGGACCTCTGGCTGTACAGCCTGGACACAGAGACGTGCACCCCCCTGACCGCGTCCGGGGCGGAGCGGGCCTTCTGCTGGGACCACTCGGGAACCGCCCTGATCTTCGTCAGCGGCCGGGCGCCCCAGCCCGCCGAGGGCAAGCCGAATCCTGGCGCTCCGTCGGACTCCGGCACGGGCCCCGATGCCGGGACCGCCCGCATCTACAGCATCCCCGTAACGGGAGGGGAGGCGCGCCTCCTGGCCGAGGTCCCCCGCGAGGTGACCGAGCTCTGGGCGCTCGGGGAGGGCCGCCTTCTGCTCCGGACCGTCGACCCCCGCGAGCCGGAGCGCTTCGAGGACGCGGACTATCGGGTTCTCGAGCAGGTCCCGTTCTGCACGAACGGCAAGGGCTTCACCGCGCAGTCCCGCCACACGCTCTCCCTCCTCACCCCCGCCTCGGGGGAGCTCAGGGACCTGTCGCCCCGCGACCTGGAGGTCCGTCGGGTGCGTCTCTCGGCCGACCGCCGGCGGGCGCTGGTCACGGGGGTTGTCTACAGGGAGGTGATGCCGGAGACGAGCGGCGTGTGGGAGTTCGACCTGGAGTCCGGCGAGATGGCCGAGCGCGTGCCCCAGGCCCACTTCGCCTGGTCCTGCGCGGATGCGTTCGCGGGCGGCCTGCTGCTGACGGGCACGGACATGAAGCGGCACGGGCACAACGAGAACGTGCGCTTCTACCTGGCGGGGGACGGCGCCCCGGAATGCCTGACGCCTAAGCTCGACCGGGGCCTGAGGAACTCCGTGATCTGCGACTGCCGGTACGACCTGACCGACCAGGCCCAGGCCTTCCAGGTGGACGGGGACCGGGCGTGGTTCGTCTCGACGGACGGATACCGTTCGCACCTGCACACGGTCGACGCGCACGGAGGCGTCGTGCAGGTCTCCCGTGAGCTGCGCAGCATCGAGGACTACGACGTCCGGGACGGCCGCGCCGCCGTGGTCGGGCTCGAGGGGCTGGGCCTCCAGGAGCTGTACCTGGTGGAGGCCGGGAGGGAGCGCCGCCTCACGGACTTCAACACCGCAGCCCTGGAGGGGAAGGACCTGAGCGTCCCCGAGTACGTCCGCCTGGAGAACGGCCCCCCCGAGGGGCTGGACTGCTGGTACATGCGCCCCGTCGGCTTCGAGGTCGGCAAGAAGTACCCGACCCTGCTGCACATCCACGGCGGGCCCAAGATGACGTTCGGGGACGTCTTCGTGCACGAGATGCAGTGCTGGGCCGCGAAAGGGTTCGCCGTGCTGTTCTGCAACCCGCGGGGCAGCGACGGAAAGGGGGACGCCTTCGCCGACATCCGGGGCCGTTACGGCACCGTCGACTACGAGGACCTGATGGCCTTCGTGGACTGGGCCTCCGACACGCTCCCCTTCGTGGACCGGGACCGCCTGGGCGTGACCGGCGGCTCCTACGGCGGGTTCATGACCAACTGGATCGTCGGCCGGACCAACCGCTTCCGTGCGGCCGTCACGCAGCGCAGCATCTGCAACTGGGTCTCGATGGCCGGGATTACCGACATCGGCTATTTCTTCGTCCCGGACCAGCAGGCGGCCGACATCTGGAGCGACGTGGACGGGCTCTGGAACCAGTCGCCCCTCAAGTACGCCGATCAGGTGCGCACCCCGACCCTGATCATCCACTCGGACGAGGATTATCGCTGCGAGCTCTCCCAGGGGCTCCAGTTCTTCACGGCGCTCCGGCGCAACGGGGTGGAGGCGCGGCTGTGCGTCTTCAAGGGCGAGAACCACGAGCTGAGCCGGTCCGGGCGTCCCAGGCCGCGCCTGGCCCGGATGCAGGAGATCGTCCGCTGGTTCGTGGAGAAGGTGTAAGGGAAGGTATGAGAGAAGATTTGACGGAGGGTCCGACGCGGCACACCGCTCGCGTCCCAGGCCGAACCGACGCCGCACGGGAAGTCCTCCCCGGCCGAATGCCGGGGAAGGCTCCCTTCACTTTCATTCTTCACTTTCATCGTTCGGCAAAGGCGCCGGCCGGGCTAGTCCAGCTCCACGGACCCGGAGATGAAGCACTCCCACCCCCTAGCCTCGCAAAAGCGTTCGATCTCCCTCGCCAAATCCGCGTCCCGCGTATACTCGAGCAGGCGGACCTTCGCCCCGGCCCCCTCCATTTTCTCCAGGTAGGACAGAAAATACCGCCTGTCCTCCTCCCGGCTCCTGCCGAATGCACCCGTTTCAAAACCTATCCTGTCAAAATTTATCCTGGTGAACACGGTCTCCTGGTTCACCCCGGAGAACAGGCCCTCGATGCTCCCGTACTCCTCCAGCGCGGCCGTCGCATACTCGTCCCCGCCGTTGATGAGGACTTCCAGCCCGTACCCCGAGAGCCGGCGCAGCATCTCCGTCAGCCCGTCGAAGATCCCGCGGCTCTTTTTGTAATGATAGACGTCGCAGTTATCGACGAAGAACCCATCGATTCCCTTCCGCACGTACTCCGCGGCCAGCTCGGAGACGACGAAATCCCGCCACGGCGCGGCGGATACGTCGACCCACCATTCCTCGTCCCAATTCTCGTACCTTCCCAGGACAAACTTCCTGAACCTGCCGTAATACGGGCGGAACACCTCCAGGGAGCCCACGTTCAAATAGCCGTACACCGTGTGGCCCGACGCCTTCAGAGACGCGATCTCCCGTTCCTCGAAATGGGCCGGGTCGACGACCAGCACCCTGGTCCGCAGGACGCGCTCGTCCCTCAGAGCCTCGCCGCCCCTCATCCCGATAAAAACGCCGTAGGGGGCGTCGAAAGCCCCCTCCGGGTGCGCCTCCCCGGCAAGGCAGCACCCGCAGAGGAAGAGCACGGCTACCAAAATACATGGTGACGCCCGTCCCGCAATTTTCTCCGCCAATTCCATCGGGAATCCCATCGGTCAAAACCGGGCCCGAGCGGCGGAGAACTTCATCTTGACGTCCTGGGGCCTGCCGAAGTAGACCCAGGACGTGACCAGGACGTCCGCCCCCGCCGCGGCGTAGTCCGCCGCATTGTCCGCGTTGATGCCCCCGGCGGCGGAGATGCGGACCTCGGGCCGGATTCTGCGCACCCGCCCGACGCACTCCCGCAGCGCGTCGGGCGAAAAACGCTCGCACTGGATCACCTGGACACCGGCCTCCGCGAACCGGACGGCCTCCTCCACAGAACCGGCCTCCGCCATGATCCTTTTCTCCGGGAAGCGCGCGGCCATCCTCGGGATCGCGGACAGGAACTCCGCCTCGTCCATAAAGGCCCGATGCTGGTCGAAGACGAGAATGGACTCCGACAGACCCAGCCGGTGCACGGTCGCCCCGCCGGCCAGAGCGGCCCTCACGGAGAGGTGCTTCGTCCCCGGAAAGTGCTTGCGGGTCACCGCAACCTCCACGGACGGGGACGCGGCCCTCGCGTTCCGCACGAGCTCGGCGGTCCGCGTGGCGATGCCGGAGGCGTACTCCATGACGTTCTGCGCCACCTTGTAGACGGCGTGCAGCTGCCCGGCCGTTCCCTCGGCACGGAGACAGACGGTTCCGGCTGTCAAGTGGCTGCCGCTTGGCCGTACCTCCTCCGCCAGGGCCCCGACGGCCCGGAACACCCGGGCGGCCTCCTCCACCCCGGCGATCACGCAGTCCTCCTTCGGGAAGCACTCCACGCAGCCGGGACGGTCCTCTATGCCGAGGGCGTCCACGGTCAGATCCATCAGGTTGAGGTCCTCCTTGATCCAGGCCTTTATGCGGCTCTCGGGTACGAAAAACATCGGTGCTTCTCCTTCCCTTGGACGGATCGCCAGCCCATAAAAGCGGCACCACACTGCGCCGCGTCTCAACTCACCCTCTGCCGCGGCCGGGAGTCCGGTGCAGGGAAAAGGTTCAACAGCTTCTCCCTCAGCAACTCCATGCCGCGGCCCGCGCCAGCGCGGATCACGGTGAAATGGGAACTGCTCGGAAGCGCGACCTCGTTGGGGTCGATCAGGAACGCGGGTGTTCCGGGGCGCAGGTCGTGGATCAGTCCGGCGGCCGGGTACACGTTCAGGGACGTGCCCACCACGGCGAAGATGTCCGCCCCCGCCACCCACCGGGACGCCTCCGCGATCATCGGGACCGCCTCCCCGAACCAGACGATATGGGGACGCAGCGGAGAGCCGTCCGTATCCGTCTCCCCGAACTCCATCCGGCTGTAGCCGATGTCGCGGACCCGGGTCTCGTCCCGGACACTGCGTACCTTGGTCAGCTCCCCATGCAGGTGCAGCACCTTCGTGCTCCCGGCGCGCTCGTGCAGGTTGTCCACGTTCTGGGTGACGATCCCCACGTCGAAGAACTCCTCGAGCTCCGCCAGGATGCGGTGCCCAAGGTTCGGCTCCACATGGGCCAGCTGTTCCCGGCGCTGGTTGTAGAACTCGGTCATCAGTTTGGGGTTGTGGTGCCACCCCTCGATGCTGGCGACCTCCATGACGTCGTACTCCTCCCAAAGCCCCCCGGCGTCGCGGAAGGTCTTGAGCCCGCTCTCGGCGCTCATCCCCGCACCGGTCAGCACGACCAGGCGTTTTCCTCGTTTGTTCCCATCCATCCTCGCGGTCCCTCCTTCTCGATGATCCTCGACCAATCCGTCCCCGACAAAACCCCGCTCCCCCGGCCGCATCCCCTACGCTACAGCTAAAAGTCATGATTATCAAAAAAGTATAAGTAGAATGTTGCTCTGCCAGAATGAAAAGGAAGACAAAAACAAAATTATCAAATAGCATTGAGGATGTCAATGGAGTAGGGGAAGCCCAAAACCATAACTCGCTCAATCTTCGATAAGGCTACCTCAACCTGTGGTTTTGGGAAAAGTGAGTGTATGAAAGGCAAAACATAACCCCAACGGAATCTCCAAGTGATATCCCCTACCGGAACAGCCCTGGCTTTTGCTATACTGGCTCTGACGAAGCCTGTATCATTATGAAATGAGGTGAGGCTTTGAGCCAAAAGGAGAAGGACCATTCGACGAATACCGATGAAAAGGGCGGCGGCGAACCACGCCACGACGACCTGCTCTGGAGGGACCTGCTGGCTCGCTTCTTTGTCCCCATGCTCCGGTCCCTTCTGCCCGATCTGGCCTGCGATATCGACGATAAACGAGACGTTGTCTTTTTGGATAAGGAACTGCGCCGGCTGGCCCGCTTTACCCGTCATTATGAAGGGGGAGAGCCGGATGGGAACCGCTTCGTTGACCTTCTGGCGAACGTCCCGCTTCGCTCCGGCGAAAACGCCTGGATTCTCCTTCATGCGGAGGTGCAAGGACGCGGCGGCAACGAGGACTTTCCCCTCAGGATGCACCGTTACCGGGGGCTGTTGGAAGGACGCTACCAAAGGCCCGTGATCGCTTTGGCCCTTCTCATCGAGCCGCTGTCAAAGGCGCAGGCCAGCGGCGTCTATCGCTGGGAGAGCTACGGGACTAGGGTAAGCTACGAGTTCCCGGTATTCAGGATTTACGAGGGGGACGAGGAAGTGTTGAAGGCGAGCGAAAACCCCTTTGACTGGGCGCATCTGGCGGGGCTTCGGGCCTGGAAGAGCCGGGGCAGCGAAGTGCACAAGCTGGATTACTTAAAAGAAATGCTGGAGCTTCTTGATGAGCGGGGCTGGCCCCATGCGGACAAGGCGCAGCTTCTGATGTTTTTGGAGGGTGTGATTCACCTCACGGAGGACGAGAGCTCACGGGAATACGAGGAGTGGGAGAATACCTTGGAGCAGGCGAAGGAGGCGGGACGGATGTACGTCAGCATTATGGAGCGAAAGGGTATCGAGAAAGGCATCCAGCTCGGTGAGGCAAGAGGCATCCAGCTCGGCAGAACGGAAACGGCACGGAATTTGCTTCGGATGGGACTGGACTTAACCCAAATTGCGGAGGCTACAGGATTGCCCCTGGAGGAAATCCAAGCCTTAAAAAATCAGGAAAGATTTAAGGAAACGCTGATTTAATCCATGAAGCCCCCCGGTGGTACCCCAGCTTGCCTGTTTTGAGGAAGAGACTTGCCGGGGCCGCCGCTATCGGGATAGCGGCGTGGGGGCTTTAAGCAGACGACCGGCGATAAGTAGGCGACCAACGAGCAACGCGAGTTGTGTCGATCACTTAGTTTCTTCACCAGGTACGAGCCGTGTCGGTCGCTTAGGGGCTTCATCAGGGGGCGAAGCCCCCATGTTAATTTTTAGGGAAGCGCTGGAGATTTTTGCCCATAGATGTTTTGCATACTCCTCTTTGGAAAAATATGCGTTTTTGTTTTAATCAGCGCTTCCTTAACTGTTCATGATTATTAAGCTGTCTCAAGGCGAGAGAAGTGAGATACCATAGTGATAGCCATGTTAAAAATTATCGCACATCAGGGACACCGAGGAAAGGAACGTACCCGGACAAAGGATTTTTTGAATGTGGTCGTCGAAGCCGGGGCGGAATTGGAGCGAAAGGATCGGATGGCATTGAGCAAAGATTACGGTCAACTGCAGCGCCAGGGAAGGCAGCTGAAAACACGGATTGCGGAGGGCATGGTCTTTCTGCGGCGCTTCGTCGGCGCTCCCCGCCAGGTGGGGAGCATCATCCCCAGCTCACCCTATCTCACCCGCGCGGTCCTGGACAAGATCGACTGGAGCCAGGCCCAAAACATCGCCGAGCTCGGGGCCGGGACGGGGGTCTTCACCCGGAGCATCGTCCGCCGGGCGCGGCCGGACGCCCGACTTCTCGTGTTCGAGATCGACCCAGACCTCCAGCGGATGATCGGCGTCTCGCACCCCGGCCTGGAGCTCTACGGGGACGCCCAGGAACTGCCCGCCATCCTGGAGGACCTGGGCATCGACAAGCTGGACTGCATCGTCTCGAGCCTGCCCTTCACCGTCCTTCCCCCGTCGATGACCGCCCGTATCCTGGACGCCGTCCAGGATACCCTGGTCCCCGGCGGCAAGTTCGTGGTCTATCAGTACTCCAAGATCATGAAGCACCACTTCGAATCGCGCTTCTCGGAGATCCGGACCTCCTTCGTCCCCATCAACATCCCTCCGGCGTTCGTCTACGAGTGCCGGGGAGATATCCGAAAAAAATGAGAGGGGGGCAAGCCCCCCTCTCGTCCTTTCATCGGTTTCCACCGTTTTCCTCACCTTTCGATGACGATACGGCCGTCCGTCCTCATGCTCACCCTTCCGTCGGGAAAGGAACGCAGGTAGTCCACCATAGCATCCACGTCCCGGACCTCCGTCGATTCCCTCCGGGCCTCCTCGAACACGAAGTAACGGTCGCCCCCGCCCGCAGTCCAGCTGTTGACCGCCACGGTGTACTTTGCCTTATCGTCAACCTCACGCCACTCCCCGTCCTTCAGCACGGAGATCTGTTTCAGGCGGTTACCCCAGGATAAAAGCCTGCCCTCCGCGTCGAAGGACGCGGCCTTCTCCTTGAGGTCGTAGACGACCTTCAGCCCGGAGATCTGGAGGAACCCTCCGTCCGGGACGCGAAACGCGGGGTCGAAATGCTCGCCCTCGGCAACCAGGGCGGAGGCGGAGAGCTCCATGATTTGCCGAAGCTGTTTTCCCGTCACCGTGATGACGTCGATGGTGTTGCCGAACGGCAGGATCTCCATCAGGTTCTTCTCCGAGACCTCCCCGGCGGGGAAGATTCGGTCCCCCCTCAGGGATCCGCCGTTGGCGAGCCCCACATCCGTCTTGAACCGCCACCGAAGCCCATCCGCCACGAAGTCCCCCAGAGGCATCTCCCGAATCCGCAGCGCCCTCTTGTGGGCGTCGACGGGGGTCTCGAAGAAGCCCACCGCCCGCTCCAGGTTGCTGTTTAACTTGCCCTCGTACTCCGCAGCAATCCTCATGACCTCTGGGTTCGGGGGCGTCTTCGGGGAAATGTTCAAAAGACGCCAGAACGTCTGGTCCCACACCAACCTGCCCTTTTCGATCGTCAGGACGAGTTTGCCCAGAAACTTTCCCCTGGAACCGCTCCAAGCCACGGCAGTCGTCCAATCGTCGGGACCCTGGACAAGCTGCAGCTGTACCTCCTCCTTCTCGGAGACCCCGCGGCCGACGATCGCGTGGATCCCCGAGACCGACTCCGCCAAGCGCTTGTTCTCGCCCTCGCTGAGGTTGCTGAGCATCACGACGACGTCCGCGCCCTGGGCACGCAGATCAGAGACCATCTCCCGGGCTATGCCCTCCGTATCGGTCAGGACGATCAGCTCGTCCGTCTTCTTCGCTACGGAGAAGAGCCAGGTCGAAAGCATCGCGAAGAAGCCGACCTTCAGGTCCCCCGCCGGGACGATGACGTTCCGCACGAATTTGCGCGCCACCTCGGGATCGGATATCGACACGTTCGAGAGGACCATGGGGAAGGACGCATGATCCAGGGCCTGCTTCAGGTGGTCCCACCCGTAGTCGAATTCGCGTTTGCCGATCATCCCCACCTGGACCCCGGCGGCCGAGAGGGCCGAGAACTCCGGGACCCCGCCGAAATAACGCCACATCGGCCCTTCGACGGCCTCCCCGGTCTGGACGAAGATGGCGTTCGGGTCGTTCTGGGACCGTTCCTGTTCCACGAGCCCTGCGGCATGAGACAGCCCTCCGATGCGCACCGATGTCTTGTTCACCTTCTCCGAGATCGGCAGGAGCTGGCTCTTCAGATGGTTGATGCAGAGGATCGTCACCCTCCCATCCCTCCCGAGGGCCGGGGAGACAAGCGCCAGAAGGATGCCGCAGATCATGCCCGTTCCCAACAGCCATCTTTTCATTTTGCTCTTTCCCTCCGAATCAGTTTTTCTGCGTCGGCCCAGGCCAGTGGTTTGGAGAAATAGAAGCCCTGCGCCTTTCCACACCCTGCCTCGGCGAGCCAGGACAACTGCTCCTCCGTCTCGACCCCCTCGGCGACCGTATCCAGGTTCAGTGCGTTCGCCATATCGATGATGGTGTGCAGCATCCTGGCCTCCTTCTCGGAGTCAAAGACGTGGCGGACAAAGGCGATATCCAGCTTGATGCAGTCGAGCGGCAGGGAATGGATGTACTGTAACGACGAGTAACCCGTCCCGAAGTCGTCGAGGAAGATCCGGACCCCCATCTCCCGAAGCCTGTCGAGCGTCGCACTGACCCCCTTTAAGTTGTCGATAAGGACGCTCTCGGTCACCTCGACCACGAAGCAGGAGGGGTCGATGGCCGCCTCATCCAGGGAGTCCCGGATGAGGGTCGCCGCATTAGGGCTCTGCATCAGGTTGGACGATCCGTTGGCCGAGAAGTAAAAGGTGTTCGAGGACTTGCGTATGGCCTCCATGGCACGGCGCATCATGCAGCGGTCGATCTCGCCGACCAGCCCAATGCGCTCGGCGTAGGGGATGAAACGCGAGGGCGGCAGGAATCCCTTTTGAGGGTGCATCCAGCGCACCAGCGTCTCGAACCCGCTGAGCCTCCGATCCTCGATGGAATAGACGGGTTGAAAGTAGGAGAGAAACTCGTCGTTATCGAGAGCCGAGCGGAGCTCGGCCCTCATGTTGAGGATGGATCCGGAGAAGGGGACCTCCTCCTGTTCGTCGTGCCCCTCGAAGAAGATCACAGCCCCCAGCCCGACCTTCTTCGCGTTCTTCAGCGCGCTCATCGCCTTTTCGATGATGACCGAGGGGGAGTTCCAGATGGAGACATCCGACAGGGCCCCGATGCTCGCGCTGGGATGGACCACATCCTCCCCCACCTCGCAGGGAAGGTTGACCGCGTCTCGCGCCCCCTCCAGCAGGGCGAGCAGGGATGCCCTGTCCTGGACATCGCCCTGCATTTCGATCAGGAGGGCGAACTCGTCACCGCCCGTCCGGTATATCGTGCCCCTGCCGCCCAGAGTGTCCCTGAGCCGCTCGGAGACCATCACCAGGATCCTGTCCCCGTTGACGTCCCCCACCTCGGCGTTGATGCTCTTGAAATGGTCCATGTTGATGAGCGCCAGGGCTGTCCGACGGACAGCGCCCGAACCAGACTCCATCTTCTTCAGGACAGTACTTATGGCCTCGACAAGCGACGTCCGATTGGGGAGCCCCGTAAGGTCGTCGTAATAGAGCTTCCAGGCGAGCCGCGTCTCGAGGCGCTTGCGGTCCGTCAGGTCCCGCGCCAGGAAGAGGATCAGTTTGCGTTTTCCGAAGGTGATGGAGCGCTGATGGATCTCTACGGGAATCTCCAGACCGCCCAGGGAACAAAGGAAGGCCTCGTAGACATCCTGCTCCTTCCCGGAAAGGACGGAGCCCTCCCCCCCCTCCCTCCGGACCAGAGCCTCTATCGGCATCCCCCTGCCGTTTTTGGGCGCCCCCCCCAGGCCAAGGACCCGCCGGGCCTGGAGGTTCGCCAGGATGACCTCTCCCTCCGGGGTACAGAGGACCATGGCATCCGGGATGTTCATCACGATACGCTCCAGCGTCCCGAAGACGACGTTGAAGGACCGGGAAAGGTCCGAGATCTCGTCGTTCCAGGTCACAGGGACGCGAAGGGACAGGCTGAGCTCCTCCGTGATCGTGTCCGCAACCTCCCGCAGCTTCTCGAGGCGATTGAGGACCAGGCGGGACAAAAGCTCCATCACGACCACCACGACGACGATGCCGTTGAGGAAGATCCAGAGGTAGGAATTGTAGACCGCTTTTTTGCCCTCGTTGTAGATGTTGCGGGGGGTGCGGATCATCAGGGCATAGGGGGTATCCGAGCCGATGACCGCACCGCGCGATTGCCACACCAGGGCCTGTCCCTCCACCGACTCCTCGATGGTGACGTTCTTGCTCCAGCGGTCCGGGTAACGCTGGGGAGGGACGGGGAGAAATTCACAGGGGTTCCCGAGCGTCTCCGAGATCTGCTCCAGCCGCTTCGTAAAGTCCACCCCAATGAGGATCACACCCCTGGCAGGACCGCTCCAATTCGTCATCAGGATAGGGTTGCTTCCAAAAAGATAGATGCTGTCATCCAGCTTCATAAAATGGAGAGAAAACGACTGTTCCTCGGAGCCGAAATCGGGCGCCTCGGATTCCAGCGTGAAAAACTGCGACCCAACCGCCTTGAGCCGCTCCAGCGCCTTATTGCCCAGGGGGACCTCTCCGCCGAGCTCGTTGACCATGTACCCCACCACGGTGTTCATGTCCCTGTCGAGTACCGCCAGGAAATCGATGTCCAGGGCCCGGAGGCTCGTCCCGGTCAACAGCTCCTCGAAGCGCAGGGTATCCCGCGTCTCCATGAAGGAATACATGGCGTCCCACGCACCCCAGTCAGCGACGTAGTCGGTCAGGCGATTGACCTCGTCATCGATGTACTTCTGCAGGAGAAACATATTCTGCTCGAAAAAGCGGCGCTCCATACCCTCGAACGCCTTGACGGTATTGTGGGTTGTGGTCGCGCTCATGATCAGGGAGAGCCCCAGGAGGATCCCCACGATAGCACGGAAGACTTTTTTTTGCAGTTTCATGATACGTTTCCTCGTTCCATGCCGTCCTCCCGCTGACATAAGCGCACTTGCCCGCTCCCGATTCGGGAAAGCCGTAAGGCGAACGGGACCTGTCCAAAACGACCAAACCCCTTGGGCCGTACGGACCAAGGATTGTCTCAGTATAACATCAAACGGGGAAAAATACGCAGATTTATTCGTCCCCGAACACGGCACGTCGAAGCACCGTGGAAGTGCTATGATAGTGGGGTTACGGAGACAGGATGTCCCCCTCCTGCGGGAAGGCCGGGAGCCCGCCGGAGCGAGCCGGTTTTCCCGGAATCTGCAAGGAGATGGGATCGATGTTCGCCCAAAGGCTCCGGGCCCTGACGAAAAAAGAGGCGCTCCAGATCGTGCGGGACCCCAGCAGCATCGTTATCGCTTTCATACTACCGCTCACCCTGCTCTTCCTCTTCGGCTACGGCCTGTCCCTCGACGCCCGCGAGATCCGCCTCGGGATCGCGCTGGAGGACGGCGGGCAACCGGCGCGGGACCTGGCCCGGCGGTTCGCCGGAAACCCCTATTTCAAGCCCAGCCTCGCCGCCTCACGCCAGGAGCTCCTGCCCGGGCTGGTCACGGGGGAGCTCAAGAGCGTCCTGATCGTCCCGCAGGGCACCTCCGCCGCCCTTTATTCGGGCCAAAATTCGGGCCGGAAGGCCTCCCTCCAGCTGCTGACGGACGGGAGCTACCCCAACTCCGGCGCCCTGGCGGAGAACTACACGCTGGCCGCGATCCTCCAGTGGGGAGGGGAGCTGTCCCGCACGTCGCTGCCCATCGCTCTGGAGCCCCATTTCCGCTACAACGACGGGCTGGAGAGCCGGTACTCGCTCATCCCGGGCATCATGGCCGTCATCATGGCCCTAATCGGGACGATGCTCACGGCCCTGGTCGTGGCGCGCGAGTGGGAGCGCGGGACCATGGAGGCGCTCTTCTCCACGCCCGTCAGCGCGCTGGAGCTCCTGCTGGGCAAGCTGATCCCCTACTACCTCCTGGCGATCTTCTCCACGTTCTTCAGCCTGGCCCTGGCCGTGTGGCTCTTCGGCGTCCCGTTCCGCGGCTCCCTGCTTGCCCTCTTCGCCGTGGCGTCGCTCTTCATGATGTCGGCGCTGGGGCACGGCCTGATCATCTCGACGCTCTCCAAAAACCAGTACGTCGCCTCCTTCGCCGCGCTACTCTCCGCCTTCCTGCCCGTCGTGCTCCTCTCCGGCTTCATCTTCGAGCTGGACTCCATGCCGTTCCTCCAGAGGGCCATCGCCGCCGTCCTGCCGGCGCGGTACCTGGTGACCTGCCTCCAGACGCTCTTCCTGGCCGGCGACGTCTGGACCCTCCTGATCCCCAACATGATCAAACTCGGTCTGCTGGGGCTCTTCTTCCTGGCCGTAACACTCCGATACACCCAAAAGGTGCTGGCCTGACCATGCTCGGACGTATCCGTTCCCTGGTTGTCAAGGAGTTCTACGCCGTCCTGCTGGACCCGAAGACGCGCTTCCAGGTGTTCGTCGGGCCGTTCGTCATGCTCTTTCTCTTCAGCTTCGCCATCACCATGGAGGTGCGGAACGCGCCCCTGGCGGTCCTAAACCAGGACAACGGAGACCTGGGGCGCAGGCTCGAGGCGGCCTTCACCGCGAGCCCCGCCTTCACGCACGCCTTCAGCCTGTCGAGCGTCCTGGAGGTCGAGCCAGCCATCGCCGAGCAGAGGGCTCTGATGGTCCTGCGCATCCCGGAGGGCTTCTCGGCGTCCCTGATGCGCGGCGAGCCGACCTCCGTGCAGGTCATCCTAGACGGTCGGAAGGCCAATGCGGTCCAGATCGCCTACGGCTACGCCGTCTCCATCACGAGCAGCTTCGCCCGCGGGCTCAGGAAGACCCTCACCGGGGCTGACACGCTCCTGTCCGTGGAGACTCGGCAGCTCTTCAACCCGAACCACGACTACCTCTGGTTCACCCTGCCGGTGCTGCTGGTGGTGCTGACCCAAATGCTGTCCCTGCTCGTCTCGGGCATGAGCGTCGCGCGCGAACGGGAGCTCGGGACGTTCGAGCAGCTGCTCGTCTCGCCGCTATCGCCCCTGGAGATCGTAGCCGGAAAGGCGCTGCCGGCCGCCGCGATCGCCCTCGGCATCGGGGTCGCCATCCACGTCCTGGCCCGCACGGTCTTCGGCGTGCCCTGTCTGGGGAGTCTGGGGCTGTTGGCCCTCGGCTTCCTGCTCTTCATCCTGGCCAGCACGGGCGTGGGGCTCTTCATCTCCTCGCTCTGCAACACGCAGCAGCAGGCGTTTCTGGGGGTGTTCACCTGCATGGTGCCCTTCGTCCTGCTCTCGGGGTTCGCCACGCCGATCGAGAACATGCCGCACGTCCTGCAGACCCTGACCCTGCTCAATCCCTCCCGTCACATCATCGTCATCGCCCTCGGCGTCTACCTCAAGGACGTTCCCCTGCGCGAGGTCACCGTGCAGCTCCTCTGGCTTTGCGGGATCGCGGCGACGACGCTCGGCGCTGCTGGGTGGTTCTTCAAGCGCAGGATACAGTGACCGCCCGCCGTGTCGTTCGTTCCTATTCGGGTCCTATTCGGGTCCTATTCGGTTCCCGTTCGGGTTGCAAGGGCCCACGGCCCTTGCCGGGGTTCCGGGGCGGAGCCCCGGAGGTCGAGAAAAGGAGTTTTTGTTATGAAAAAACGGTTTATCTTTTCATTTTTTATTCTTGCGGCCGCCCTCGGCGTGCTCTACGCGACCGGGGAGCTCGAGGGGCTGATCGATCGCTTCCGCGAGAAGGACCCCAACCGGATCCGGCTCTACGGCAACGTGGAGATCCGGCAGGTGCTCCTGGGGTTCCGCGTCCCCGGCCGCATCGAGGCAATCTATCGCGAGGAGGGCGAGAGGGTGACGTCCGGCGACCTGCTGGGCATTCTGGACCCCGTTCCCTACCGAATCAAGCGGTCGGAGGCCCGGGGAGCCATGCTCCAGGCGAAGGCGGCGCTGGACAAGCTGCACCGCGGATTCCGCACCGAGGAGGTTCGGGAGGCGAAGGCGCGGCGCGATCGGGTCCGAGCCTCGCTGGACCTGGCCGAGAAGGACTACGGCCGTATCTCCAACCTGTTCGCCCGGAAGGCCGTCGCCAAGAGCGATCTGGACCGGGCGGTGTCGCAGCGCAGTGCCCTGAGGGCGGAGCTCGCGGCGGCCGAGAACGCCCTGGCCCTGGTACGCGAGGGCTACCGCAGGGAGGACATTGAGGCAGCCGAGGCGGCCTACGAGACGGCCAGCGCCCGGCTCGCGGAGGCCGAAAACGCCCTCTCGGACACGGAGCTCCGCTCCCCGGCCGAGGGGACCATCCTGACCCGCGTCTCCGAGCCCGGGACCGTCGTGGGGGCCGGCCAAGTCGTCTACGCCCTGGCGCTCGAGCGCCCCATCCAGGTCCGGGCCTACATCCCGGAGCCGCAGCTGGGCCGGGTCCGGGTGGGAATGCCGGCACGCATCGTCACGGACTCGTCCCCCGAGCCCATCGAGGGCACGCTCACCTTCATCTCCCCGACGGCCGAGTTCACCCCAAAGCAGGTCCAGACCGAGGACCTGCGCACCGACCTGGTCTACCGCGCACGCATTCTGGTGGAGGACGACAGGGACGGACGGCTCAAGAACGGGATGCCCGTCACCGTCCTGATGGAGGCCGTCCCGATGGAATCCAAAGAAGCCTCCGAGGGCACGGTATCGCGATGAACCCGGCCGAAAAGCGGCCGACGGCGGAGCCCTCTTTTGGCTCGGACGGCTCGGAGGTCGTTATCGAGGGGCTGGTCCGCACCTTCGGGCGGCGCACCGCGCTGGACGGGATCACGGCGCGCATCGCGGGGGGACGGATCACGGGCCTCGTCGGGCCGGACGGAGCGGGCAAGACGACGCTGCTGCGCCTGCTCTGCGGCCTCTTGGCGCCCACGGGGGGGCGGGTCACGGTGTGCGGGTACGACACGGCGGCGGACGCGGACGCCATCCACAAGCGGGTCGGCTACATGCCGCAGCGGTTCGGGCTCTACGAGGACCTGACGGTCCGGGAGAACCTGGACCTGTACGCCGAGCTGCGCTCCGTGCCCCAAGGGGAGCGCGCCGCCCGATATGCAGAGCTCCTCGCCTTCACCGGGCTCGGCCCCTTCACGGGCCGCCTGGCGGGCCGGCTCTCCGGCGGGATGAAGCAGAAGCTGGGACTGGCCTGCACGCTGCTCTCCCGGCCGCCCGTCCTGCTGCTGGACGAGCCGGGCGTGGGTGTGGACCCCCTAGCGCGGCGCGAGCTGTGGCGCATGGTGCGGGAGCTTCTGACCCAGGACCGAATAGTCATCTGGAGCACCGCCTATCTGGACGAGGCGGAGGCCTGCGACACGGTGCTGCTCCTCAACGAGGGCAGGCTGCTCTACGACGGGACGCCGAAGGACCTGGCGAAGCGCGTCGAGGGCCGGGTCTTCCTGCTGGGCGGGGCCGGCGGGAGGCGCCGGAAGCTGATCGCCCCCCTGCTGGAGCGCAGGAGCACCCTGGACGCCGTCATCCAGGGCTCGAGTGTGCGGGTCCTGACGAGCGACGACGGCACGGAGCTGAGAGGGGACCTGGACGCCCTCTCCCGCGAGGCCGGGATTATCACAGCGTCCGGGGCCCCGGCTGGACTCGAGCTCGGGCCGACGCCGCCCCGTTTCGAGGACGCGTTCATGCAGCTTCTGGGCGGGGCCCGGCGCGGCAGTGACGCGGTGGCGGCGTTCTTCGGGGAGAAGGGAACGGGCGGCGTCTCCGTAGAGGCGCGGCACCTGACGAAGCGGTTCGGGAGCTTCACGGCGGTGGACGACATCTCCTTCTCGATCGAGCGGGGCGAGATCTTCGGCCTTCTGGGGCCCAACGGAGCGGGGAAGTCCACCACGTTCAAGATGATGTGCGGGCTGCTCACCCCCACGGAGGGTGGCTGTGCCGTGTCCGGCCTGGACTTCAGGACGGCGCCCGGCGCGGCGCGGGCACGACTGGGCTACATGGCACAGAAGTTCTCGCTGTACGGGGACCTGACCGTGCTGCAGAACCTGCGGTTCTTCTCCGGCATCTACGGGCTGAGGGGCGGTGCGGCGGTGGAGCGCGTGGTCGAGACGTTCGACCTGGGGCCCTACCTCTCGTCCCGGGCGGGCGGGCTGCCTTTGGGCTTCAAGCAGCGCCTGGCGATGGGCTGCGCCGTGATGCACGGACCGGACGTTCTGTTCCTGGACGAGCCGACAAGCGGCGTGGACCCCGTGACGCGGCGCGAGTTCTGGACCTGCATCAACAGCTTCGCGCTGAAGGGCGTCACCGTGATGGTGACGACGCACTTCATGGACGAGGCGGAGTACTGCGACCGCATCGCGCTGGTCTACCGCGGCAGGACCATCGCCTCCGGCCCCCCCGACGCGCTCAAGGCCTCCGTACGGACGGACGAGCGTCCCGACCCCACCCTGGAGGAGGCGTTCATCGCCCTGATCGAGGGTCAGGATGCGGCGGGATAGGCAACTGTGCTCTCACCTCATCGCTCCCTACTCATCACTCCCTACTGTATCAGGGCGTAGCGCTCGACGGGCGCAAAGGCGTCGGTGAACGCCGGGACCAACGCCTGGAAGCCCTCGAGCCACTGATGCTCCAGCAGGCTCACGACGGCGGGATCCGGGACCGGCGGTACGGCGGGCAGTTCCGGGGACCGGAAGGCTACGATCATCAGGTTCTGCAGGGACAGTGCGTACCTGGGGTCGGAGGCGGACGCCGGGAAGATCAGAAGCCTTGGGAATATCGACTCGAGCGCTGCGTAGATTCCGTGGAACACCCCGCTGCGGGGCCCCTGGAGCGAGGAGATAACGTTGACGATCAGCACCCCGTCCGGCCTCAGCAGATCGTGCATGCGCTGTGCGGCCTCCACCGTCGTCAGATGAAAGGGGATGGAGTACCACGACCCGAAGACGTCCATGAAGACGGCGTCGTAGGAGTCTCGACGTTCGGGATCCCGCGCCGCCCGGTTCAGGAACGCCCGCGCATCCTCGTGAAAAATGCGCAGATGCGGGTCCTCTGGGATGGAGAAATAGCGCTGCGCCGCCTCCGTAATGCCGGGGTCCAGCTCGACGACGTCGAACGAGACCCCGGGACGCTCCGCCAGGATGTGGCGGGGAACGCAGTAGCCCCCGCCACCCAACATCAGAATATTCTTCGTGTCGGGCTTGAAGTGAAAGGCGAGGTCGTAGAACTTCGTGTAGTCGCTCACAAGCTCGTTGGGATCGTCCGTGTACATCAGGGACTGTGCACCCTGTGGGTCCGTCATCAGAATCCGGACGCGCCGCCCATCCGCCTGATTGCTCTCCACGATGGAGATGTGGTTGTAAGGCGTATCGATATGCATGCCCACGGGCGTCATCGGCAGCCCTCCCGTTGCCGCGGACGTGGCGGCCGCGGCGAGCAGGAACAGGACCGGGAGGGTGATCCTCCAGGCCGACAGGCGGAGCAGCAAGGCCAGAACGGCCAGGACCGTCGCCAGCATCAGGAGGATGACCCCCGACGGGGCGAGAGAGATCAGGACGAACCCCCCCAGAAAGGTCCCCAAGATGCTGCCCGCGGATGAGAGCGCCGAGAAGCGTCCCACCGTCCCCCCGGAGGTGCCGATGTCGTCCATTGCGAGGCGGACGACAAAAGGAGAGACCATACCCAGGAGCAGGCTTGGGATGGCGAAGATCAGCAGGGCCGCGAGGACCGACGCCAGGTAAAGGTTCAGGTCCAGCCCGCTGAGAAATGAGAGCACCGCGTTGCCCGCCCACGCCAGGCAGCCCGTGCAGACTGCGGACAAAAAGATGATCCGCGCCAGCACGCGGCGCTCCGGGCGCCGATCCGCCAGAAGCCCTCCCGCCCAGTTGCCCGCACAGAGGCTCGCCATAACGACCCCGATCAAGGCCGTCCACACGACCAGGGACGTCCCTAAAAAGGGCGCGACGAGGCGCGAACCCGTCATCTCCAGGACCATGACCCCCGCACCGCACAGGAAAGAGGTGGTCTCCAGCAGCCCAAAGCCCTGGCGTGCCGGGCTGAGCGGTTCCGCGGTCCCGATCTTTTTCAAGGTAACGGGGAACGCCTCCTTCTTATCCCTATCCCTATCCAGTTCTACACCCTTGTCCACAGACGAAAGTCGCCCGGTGGATTTCCGATTCTTAGCTCCCATGAACGATCAAACCCATCATCACAACCGTCAGCACCTCTCGAAGAAACGGCAAAAAGCCTTTGAGCCAAAAAGTTCCCCCAAGATCCCCGCACCCCGGCGGGACACGCCCCCCATTCTACCAGAGGTGAGCTGCCAGAGGCCAGGAAAAGTGTGGAAACACTCAGCGCGTCCAGGTCCCCGGCACGAACAGGAGGATCACGGCGAAGAGCTCGAGCCGCCCGGCAAGCATGCAGAACGAGAGGATCCACTTGACCCCCTCGGGCAGCCAGGAAAAATTTTCGACCGGTCCCAACGAGGCAAGCCCCGGCCCCACGTTGCTGAGGCAGGCGACGACCCCGGACAGAGAGGCCACGAGGTCCAGCCTGGGGTGTCCGAAAGCGGTCAGCACGAGGGTGGAGAGGACCAGGATGGCGATGTAGAGCATAAAGAAGGCCGTGACCGAGCTCAGAGACCGTATCGAGACCACCTGACCATTGACCCGTGTGTTGACGACTGCCCTGGGATGCAGCAAGCTGCGGACCTCGGCGCGGATCTGCCGCCCCAGAAGCAGGAAGCGCACAACCTTGCACCCTCCGCCGGTGGAGCCCGCACAGGCCCCGACGATCATCAGCAGAAGCAGAAGGAAACGGGCGAACTCCGGCCACAGGTTGTAGTTGGTCGTCGCGAACCCCGTGGTGGTCATGAGGCTCACGACGTGAAAGGCTGCGGCGCGCAGCGCCGGTTCCACCTGTTCAAAGAGGTTCCGACGGAGCAGAAAAAACGCGATGGCAACCGAGGCCGCAACGGTTAAAGCGGCGTACCCGCGCAGTTCCTCGTCCCGAAGAACACCGTGGAAGCGCCCCGTGAGCATCAAAAAATGCAGGGAGAAGTTGATCCCGGACACGAACATGAAGACGATGATTACCCATTCGATGTAGGCGCTACGAAAATAGCCCACCGAGGCGTTCTTCGTCGAAAACCCCCCCGTGGCGATGGTGGAGAAGCTGTGGTTCAGGGCGTCGAAGAACCCCATTCCTCCGGCGGTCAAAAAAATCGTCTCCAGCACGGTCAGCAGGACGTAGACTCCCCAGAGGTAGAGGGCCGTCTGCTGGACCCTTGGTGTGATCTTCTCGGGCGTCGGGCCAGGGACCTCCGCCTTGTAGAGCTCCATCCCCCCGACCCCGAGGAAGGGGAGCACGGCGAGGCTCAGGACGATGATCCCCATCCCGCCTATCCAGTGCGTCAGGCTGCGCCAGAGGAGGAGCCCTCTGGGAAGCCCCTCGACGTCCGCCAGGATGGTGGCCCCGGTCGTGGTGAACCCCGACATGGTCTCGAAGAAGGCGTCCGCGTAGGTCGCCGTGGCGCCCGAGAGCAGATAGGGCAGGGCCCCGACGGCCGAGGCGATCACCCAGGAGAACCCCACGACGGCGATGGCCTCGTGGATGCCCAGCTGCTGGTAGTCGGCCCTGCGCCTTCCGGCCAGGAAAAAAGCGAGGCCGACCAGCAGGCCGACGGTAAGGGAGGCAAGGAAGGCGAGCCGACCTCCGGCCCCGTCATAGACCGCCAGGGCCAGGGGGAAGATCATGAAGAGGGAGACGATAAGGGAGATGAGCGAGAGCACCCGGAGGACAATACCCAGCCTCATGACCGTTCCCCGCCGGCCCCGCCGAACAGCTCCATCGCCTCGCGCATGAGGGGCGTGGAGGCGAACAAAATGAGATGGTCTCCGGCCTGGAGCTGCGTGGCCCCATCCGGGACCAGCACCTTCTCCCTCCTGCCCAGCAGCGCCACCAGAACCCCCTTCGGCAGCCCCAGTTCCGAAAGGGGAACGTCCGTCAGGCCGTGATTCGCCGGCAGGACGATCTCCAACATCTCAGCGTCGATCTTCTCAATAATTGACAGGGCCCGGGCGTGTCCGGGGTAGCGGATGGTCCTCAGGATCATCGCAGCCAACGCCTCGTTGGGGTCCACCACGGCATCGACGGGCATGTGGTTCGGCATGTCCTGATAGAGACGCCGCCGCACGACCGCGATACTCTTGCGCGCCCCCATGGACTTCGCGATGGCGGCATAGACCAGGTTGACCTCGTCGGAGGCCGTAGCGCAGACGTAGCCGTCCGCCTCCTCGATGCCCTCCTCCAGCAGGAGCGCCCGGTCGGCCCCGTCCCCGTTCAGGACCAGCGCCTCGCCCAGCTCCCCGGCCAGCTTCCCACACTGCTGCGGGTCGCGGTCTATCAGTCGGATCCTGACGTTGCCGTACTCCTTCTGGATCCTCTGGACGACCTGATAACCCAGCTTGCCCCCACCCACCACGAACACCTTGCGTAAAGGCCGGGTACTCCTGAGCTGGAAGAGTCTTTCCAGCATCCAGACCTGTTCCCGGTAGGAGACGACGTAACAGAGGTCCCCGGCCTTCAGCACCGTGTCGCCGTCCGGCACGATATTCCTATCCTCCGACCGCTCCCCCTCCGACCGTTCCACGTAGACGACGATCGCTACCAAATCCGGATGGCCCTTGCGAATCTCCTTGAGGGACAGGTCCACCAGAGGGGAGCCCTCCGCAATGCGAAAGGCATAGATGGCCGCGCGGCCGCCCAGTAGCTCCGCCGTTCGCACGGCTGTGCTGACGGACAGAAGCTCCAGTATCTCCCGTGCGACGGACCGCTCAGGCGAGAGCATGAGGTCGATGCCCAGGTCCCGTCCCCAGGTCGGGGAGTCCGTGAACTCAAGCCCCCGCACCCGGGAGATGACCCTGCGGACCCCAGCATGGCGCGCGATCCAGCAGGAGAGCATGTTGACCTCATCCCGATCCGTGCAGGCCACAAGGAGGTCGACCGTGCAACCCTCCCGGACCCCAGCGTCGTAGAGCACCTGGGGCCGCGCCCCGTTGCCGCGAATGACGCGGACGTCCAGCTCCTCCGCCACATGCTCCGCATGTTCCTCGTTCTGCTCCACCAGGTTGATGTCGTGCCCCTCCGCGGCCAGGGTGGCGGCGACACTGCGCCCGACCTCCCCGGCGCCGACGATGACGATATTCATAAGCGGTACGGTCCCCAGGAGCAGGAGAACATGGTCAGGGACCGACCGCTCCCGCGGACCGCGCCGGCTATCTCGTAGACGAACGTCCGCACCTCGTCGGAACGGAGCTCCCCAAGCTCATGGACTCGAACCGTCAGGACGTCGCCCAACTTGGCGCTCGCGCGAAACGAGGCGGAGATCGACCTTGGACCCCAGGTCATAAGATCTATCGGGGTTGCCTCGAAGATCCACTCGAAGTAGACGGCGTTGTTGACATGCCCGTTGGCATCCAGATCGTGAAACCGGACCGGATAGACGGTCTCGTGAACCTCTCCGGCACTAGGCTCGGGAAAGTCGGGGATGTCGCGGAAGTCGGGATCGATCGGCTCCGTGTCGCGGCTCAGGAACTCCGGGAGATGCGCCGCCGGACGCACGGGCCGGCCGGCGGCCAGGTCCAACAGGAGCCAGGAGGTCTTAGCCCAGACCAGCGGGATCCCCGACGGTGTCTCCACCTGGAAGACGCGCAGGGTGCGATAACCATGATTCATGTCGTGAAAGGTTTTGACGATGAAGTGCTCGTCCATGGCCGGCAGGCGTCGCAGCAGTTCCACTTCATAGCGCAACAGCACCCAGGAGTAGCCACGGGCCAGCACCTGCGTGGGGCCCCCCTCCAGTCCAGTCGCCGCCAGACTGGCGGTATCCTGCAGATGATCCAGCAGCCCGTGCAGCTTCAGCTCGCCGTGACAGGACGCGTCAGACGGCAGAACCGTCAGTTCCCGGATGTACATCGTTCAGCGTTCCTCCTTACCTTAATAATATCTCTCCTTTGCACCATGATATCATTAACTTCCCGACAACCGAATCGATGTCTCCCCGGCTCCGACCTGAGGGGCGCCAATTCGGATTTAAGGTTATCCACAGTATTATCGGGATTTATCTGTGGATAAGTGTATAATTAGTATAAACGAGCCCAAATTGGGAAATTCTTTGTGGACGGATTTGTGCACCCCATGAGGAAAAAATGAAAAATACCGTTCCGGTCCGGATGGTCGGGATAAAGCTGTCACTTTGTGGCCTGTCGTAACGGGGGACAGACTCCATTGCAGGGGTGAAACGGATTGCAGAAGGATATGAAGGAACTAAAGGAACTGTGGGACGGAATCGTCCAGGGCGCTGTTCTACCGGAGGGGGCGGTCTCACTGTGGCTGACCACGTGCGTGCCCGTGTCCCTGGAGGAGGATGACCTGGTGGTGGATACGTCGAACCCCTTCACACAGGAGTACATCACCAAAAACTTTTTAAGCGAGCTAAACCGCTCCGCCCGAGCCGGCGGGGTAGTCAAGGGCATCCGTCTCAAGGCCAGCGTCCACCCCGAGGGGGAGGACAAGAAACAGGAATGGGTGGCCCGCGCCGAGGAGGCCAGCCGGCCGGAGCCAAACCGGGCCAACCTGAACCCGAACTACACCTTCTCCACCTTCGTCGTGGGCAAATCCAACCGCCTCGCCCACGCGGCCAGTCTGGCCGTCGCGGAGATGCCGGGGAAGGCGTACAATCCGCTCTTCATCTGGGGCGGGGTCGGCCTCGGCAAGACGCATCTGATGCACGCCATCTGTCACTACGCGCTCTCGCGCTCGCACGGGCTGAGGGCGCTCTACCTCAGTGCGGAGAAATTCCTGAACGAGTTCGTCCAGGCCATCGGCTCCTCGAAGATGCCCCAGTTCAAGGAGCGCTACCGCAACGTGGACATCCTGCTGATCGACGATATCCAGTTTCTTGGCAACAAGGGTCAGAGCCAGGAGGAGTTCTTCCACACCTTCAATACCCTACATGAGGGCAACAAGCAGGTCGTCATCTGTTCGGACCGCCAGCCCTCCGAGCTCCAGAATATCGAGGACCGGCTGATCAGTCGCTTCGCCTGGGGGCTGGTGACGGACATCCAGCCGCCGGACCTGGAGACCCGCATCGCCATCCTCCAGAAGAAGGCCCTGTTCCGGGAGTACGAGATGCCCGACGAAGTTATCCACTTTCTAGCCCAGTACATCCCCAGCAACATCCGGGAGCTGGAGGGCGCCCTCAATCGTGTCATCGCATGCGCGGAGCTCTCCGGAGAGGCCATCACGATCGAGAAAACCTCCGTCTGGCTCAAGGACATCCTCCGAATGGACATGAAGGGGCCCATAACAATCGAGGGCATCCAGACCGTCGTGGCCGAGAACTTCGGCATGAGCCCAGACGACCTTGCTGGGTCCAAGCGCACGGCGGAGATAGCCCTGGCCCGCCAGATCGCCATGTACCTTTGCCGTGAGCTCACGGACATCAGCCTGCAGCGGATCGGGCACGCCTTTCGCAAGAAGGACCACACGACCGTCATCCACGCTCAGAGGAAGATAGAGCAGCTCATCAAGTCCGACCCGGACGTGAAACGGACTGTGGATAACATACGGAACAAGTTGTGAAGGTGGATGGGGATGGCCGACAGTTTTCCACAACCCTCCCCGCCAAACCGCGGGAGTGCACACAAAATCCACAGGTCCTCCACGGCAAATCCACCGTCGGCCCACACCCTCCGAAAAGCGTGACCGACGGACAGCGGACAGGATATCCACAACCTTGTTCAATACTACTATTGCTATTTCTACTCTAAAAAAAAGAACACAAAGACGACTGTCCACAAAGAGGTTCTTCACAACCCCTCCAGCAGAACCCCGGACAGAAAAGCGCACGGAAGGGAACGGTGAACACAATGAAAATAGAACTCGACCGCCTAGAGTTCCTAAAAGCCTGGCAGATGACCGAGCGTTCCAGCAGCACCAAAAGCACCATCAGTGCCGTGAGCGGCATCCTGATCACAGCCTCAGAGGAACAAACGTACCTGGAAGCCACGGACTTCAAAACCGCAATACGCTGCTTGGCCCAAGGAGTTCGGACCATCACAGCAGGTCCAGCGGTCCTACCAGTTCGAATCTTCGGGGAATTTCTCAAAAAAATGCCCCACGATAAGGTCTCGCTGGAGATCAACGACGAGAAGGGCACGCTCTCCGCAGGGAGGAACCGGACCCGCTTCGCCACCTGGCCGGTCTCGGAGTTCCCAAACATCCCCCGAAGCGACGGAGCGGATCCCCTATGCACCATCACCGCGGCGGACCTAATCCGGGCCATCTCCGAGGGGTCCGTCGCCAGTTCAACACCCGCGGACTTTCCCAAGTACCTGGGCGCCTGTCTGCTGAAGGCCCAAAAGGACCTTCTGAAGGTTGTGGCGACGGACGGGAAGAGACTCTCCCTCTCTCAATGCCCCTGTGAAGCGAAGGCAGAGACTGACCTGCTGCTCCCCATCCCTGCACTGAAGGAACTGGGGCGCCTGTTGATGGGAAACTCACCCGAATCTCAGATAGATGTCCTGTACGACGGCTCCACCGTCTGGTTTCGTCTGGAGGGCCTGGAGTTCTCGGCGCGCCGCGTAGAGTCCTCCTTTCCGAACTACGAGAAGATTCTCACGCCCGGGGCCTCCACAACCCTTAGAATCCAGCGTGACGAACTGCTGTCTGCCCTGGAGCGTATCGACATCATGGTCCGCAATATCCTGACCCGTCTTGTGGTGTTCCATCTCTCGCCCGGCGGGGAATTCCGGCTGACCGGCAGGGCTCCCGAGTTGGGGACCACCGTAGAGGTCCTGGACTCCAACATCGATGGTGACCCGCTCCAGGTGGGATTCAACGTCGGATTCCTCCAGGACGGCCTGAGGGCGCTCGGCAGCGGGGAGATTCGCCTGGACTTCAACGGCGGAGAGGGACAGACGCGGCTGCTTCGGGAGGACTCGAAGGATTTTCTGTACATGCTCATGCCAACCCGTTTGAGTCCCCAGGATCTCCTGGAGGACGAGGAGGAAGCCGAAGCAAGGTCCAACCAGGAGGAGCCTCTCCAGGCCCTGGCCGAACTCGCCTCTGGATCCGACAGGAGCCCTGAGGAGGAAGGGGAGCCATTCTGAGGGAGGCCGCTCGTTTTCCTACCCTTGGGGCCTTGAGATGAGATTCCAGAGCACTGCCCTCAGGGGATTTCGGAACCTCGGGACCGTACGGCGCACGGACTGGGGGCCGGGCTTGAACCTTATCCTGGGCCCAAACGGCGCTGGAAAGACGAACCTTCTGGAGTCCCTGAACGTCCTGTCCGGGTGGGGGACGTTCTCGGGGAGGGTAAGTGCGGCCGTGGCATGGGACTCGCCGGACGGGCGGGCGCTTCTAGCCGCGTGGACCTCCGGGGAGCGAGATGTCGAGGTCTCGGCACTTCTCTCGTCCCGTATGACCTTGAAGGCGGACGGGGAGCGGATCAGCGGGTCGGAGCTCCGGGCGCGCCTTCCCTCCCTCTCCTTCTTGCCCACGGATATCGACCTGATCGACGGTCCGTCCTCCGTCCGACGCCGTTTTCTTGATCGGCTCTGTGCCCTCTGTATCCCCTCCTATGCGCGCCGGCTCTCGGAGTATCGGCAGCTTGTCCGCCATCGCATCGCCCTTCTGCGGCAGGGCCGTTCTCCCGCGAGGACGACCCTGCCCTTTGCGCGTCTGGGGGGCTGGATCCTGGAGAGCCGCAGGCGGGTGCTCGATCGGATGCTGGAGGGCCTGGAGACCGAGCCGAGCTTTTTTCCCCTCTCCCTTCCCTTTCCCTTCGTCCTCAGGGCCGAGCCCGAGATCGCGGGGAGCGGCTCCGATTTTTTGCTTGCGGCGCTGGAGGCGACGGCGGAGAGGGAAGCACGTGCCTGTCGTCCGCTCGCCGGGCCGCACCGGGACGACCTGGTCGTGTCGTGTCTCGGGCGGCCCGCCTCCGCCGCTCTCAGCCGCGGGCAGAAGCGACGGCTGGTCGTCTCCCTGATTCTGATGGCGGGGCGCTTCGTCGGGACGTATCTTCGGGCGCAGCCGGTCCTGCTTCTCGATGACCTTGGGGCGGAGCTGGATGCGGCGGGGAGACGGGAGGCGGGGTCTGCCCTTTTGGGTACAGGCTGGCAGGTGTTCGTGACGGGGACAGAGAACCCTTTTCCGGAGGTCCCGGCCCAAGTTTGCAGCCTTGGTCGTTAGGCTTTTCCAAATGGGGTGTCGGGGAACACGTTCCCCGACTGGGGGTGCGGGGGCGAAGCCCCCGTGTTGTTGAGTCGTTTGCGTTATGAGGTGATCTCCTGTGTTTCTGGACCGATATGATGTCGTCGTGATCGGCGGAGGGCATGCGGGGTGCGAGGCGGCTCTAGCGGCGGCCCGGATGGGGTGCCGTACCTTACTTCTGACCCTCGGGGTGGATAATACAGCGCTGATGCCCTGCAACCCCTCGATCGGCGGTCCTGCGAAGGGGCACCTGGTCCGGGAGATCAGCGCTTTGGGGGGCGAGCAGGCCCGTGCCGCGGATGTCTCCACCCTGATGATCCGCTGGCTGAACACCTCGAAGGGTGTCGCCGTCCGGGCGCTGCGCGCGCAGTGCGACCCGGCGCGGTATGCAGCCCATTATCGGGGGCTGCTCTATGCCTGCGAGAACCTCGACCTGCATCAGGACGAGGCCGTGGAGCTGCTGACCGACGGTTCCCGAGTCCGGGGGGTTCTCACCCGCCATGGCTCGTGCTACGAGGCCCGTGCGGTCGTCCTCTGCTCGGGGACGTACCTCGGCGGTCGGGTCTACGTGGGGGAGGCCTCTTTTCCCTCGGGTCCCATGGGACAGGTGCCGGCCGAGCGCCTGCTCGGTTCCCTGGAGGCATTGGGTCTGAGGCTGGGGTATATGAGGACGGACACGACGCCGCGCTTGAACCTCGATACCCTCGACCTCTCCTCGGCGGCGCCGCAGCGATCGGAGGAGGAGCCGCTCTGCTTCGACATCTGGGGTGAAAAGCGCGTCTATCGGTCGGACTACGCCTGCTGGTTCTCCCGGACGACGGAGCGTACCCATGAGATCCTGGAGCGAAACATCCACCGTTCCCCCCTCGTCACGGGGAGGCTGAGAGCCCTCGGACCGCGCTACTGTCCCTCTATAGAGGACAAATTTCTACGCTTCCCGGACAGAAGGACCCATCCCATCGTCTTCGAGCCTGTATCGGCCGACTCGAAGGAGGTCTATGTCCAGAATTTCTCTACCAGCCTGCCCTACGACGTCCAGGTCGAGATGGTGCGCTCCCTTCCGGGATGTGCGAAGGTCAAGGTCATCCGGCCCGGATATGGGATACATTATGCGTATCTAACACCTGATCAACTTTCACCTTCACTGGAGAACCGCGAGCTTGGAGGATTTTTCTGCGCTGGTCAGGTCAACGGGACCTCGGGCTACGAGGAGGCTGCGGCTCAGGGGCTCCTGGCCGGGATCAACGCGGCCCTATCGGTGAGGGGTGAGCCACCGCTCGTTCTGAGCCGATCGGACGGGTATCTTGGGGTCCTGGCGGATGATTTGACGACGAAGAGCACGGACGAGCCCTACAGGATGCTGACCAGCCGCTGTGAACACCGTTTGCTGATGCGGCACGATAACGCCGCGCGCCGGCTCTCCCCGCTGGCGCGCCGTCTCGGGCTGCTGAGCCCGGAGCGCTGGGCCGAGCTGGAGCGGTGGTGGGAGCACGAGGACCGCGAGGTTGCCCGGCTGGAGTCGGTCCGCATCGTGCCCTCGGAGGAGACGGACCGCCTCTGCGAGGCGTCCGGTGCCGAGCCGCCGAGGGAGCCGCTGACGGCCGCGGCGTTCCTGCGGCATCGTGGGGCGACGTATCCTCTGGTCGAAAGGCTGGTCGGAGGGTCGGATCTGGAGCCCGACTCGGCTTTTTACGTCGAGACGAGCCTGCGTTACGCGGGCTATCTGGAGAAGGAGGCCCGACTGGCCGAGCACATGGTTGGGCTGGACGGCGCGCTTGTCCCGGAGGGGTTCGACTACACTGCTGTGAAGGGGCTCTCCTCGGAGGGGCGTCAGAAGCTCCTGCGCTTCCGGCCCCGGTCGCTTGGGGCGGCACTGAGAATATCCGGGGTCACCCCCGCCGACGTCCAGCTCCTCTCCGTTGTCGTCAGGCGGATGGGCGGGAACTCCGCGGACAGAGGGGGAGTGGTGTGATGAAAGGGCCCGCGGGAGAAAACATCCAGAACGCGATTCGAGCGAGATGCGGACGTCTGGAACGAGTAGTGTCCTTGAAAGAGCTTCTGGAGGGGATGATCCCCGAGCGAAACGAACGGATCGAAAGGCTCAAGGATATCGTGAGGAACTGGGCGGCGGTCGTCGGGTCCGCCCGAGCCCGACTTTCGGCTCCCTACGAGCTGGAGGACGGAGAACTGCGGATTGCCGCGGCAACGCCCCATGCCGCCCAGCAGATCGTCAACATGAAGGGCAACATCCTCCGCATCCTTAAGAGCCGTTGGAACCTGGACATCGAGGGGATCCGGGTCACCCTCGGGCCGCCGCCGGCGCGGCCCCGGCCCCTGCAGAGTGTCCCAGGACGTCGGCATGCGCGCGTCGTGCTTCCGCAGGAGGAGGTCGAGGCGCTCAGGAGAACCTGTCCCGAGGCGCTGTCCGACGAGGCCGCGGAGGGGCTGGCCCGCCTTCGCGCCTACTTTGCCCACCGCTTTCCCCGCGCTCGATGAGAAAACGAAGGACGGGACCTCGGGACTCCGTCCCGAACCCTGCCATAAGCAGACCGCCAACGAGCGAAAGCGAGTTGTGCGGGTCGCTTAGGGGCTTCATCAAGGGACTCGTCCCTTGGAACTCTTTATGCTGTCCCATGTTGGGGACAGCTTTTGTGAATAACTCCTGTGCATATTGTGAATAACATCGAAAAATTTACGTTTCATCCGTTCTCATCCAGCCAAATTTTCCACAATCATCCGAAATCATACGAGGGAGAAGAGGGGGCAAATAAGACTGGAAGCCCATACCCGAGAGCGAGATTGGAATCTTATATGATTCTTAAGATTTAGTCTACCTGAGCATTATTGTTCATTTATGTAAAAAATCCCCCTAAGAAGTGTCTACATCGCTATTTTTTGCCAAAAGGGGGCTTGTATATTTTATAAAGGCTGATAGAATGCAGAAAAATCTTTAATGTGGAGGTGTAAGTCGTGACTAAAGCCGAGCTTATTGACCAGATTGCCGAGAAATTGCTTGTGAAGAAGAAGGACGTTGCCCCTATCGTCGAGGAGGTTTTCGTTTCGATCGAGGGAGCCCTGTCTAAAGGGGAGAAGTGCACGTTCGTCGGCTTCGGCGTTTTTGAGGTTAAGGAGCGCGCCGCGCGCGAGGGCCGCAACCCGCAGGATCCTTCCAAGGTCGTTAAGATCCCCGCTAAGAAGGTCCCTGTGTTCCGTCCCGGTAAGGACCTGAAGGAGAAGGTCCTGGCCGTCAAGGGCAAGAAGAAGACGAAGTAACGTCGTCTCCTTCGGCTGGACGGAAATTTTTTACGGAAAGCGGCCCTTCCAGGAGCCGCTTTTTGTCTTTTTCTTTCCCCCCATCCGGGGGCTGGAGAGCCCAAAGGGGCTGGAAAGGAACCGGGTACATGCTCTCCTTCAGACCGTTGACCTGGGAGGACCGGGCGCCATACAGCGAGTTATATGGCCGCACCTCCGTCAAGTATGCCGAATACTCCTTTTTCTCCCTGTGGGGCTGGGGGGATACGAACCCCATAGAGCTGGCCTGGGACAACACGCTCTGCTGGTTGCGCTCACATGGAAACAAGCCAGGGCTCTGTTCTCCTGTGGGGGACTGGGACGCCGCGGACTGGGATGCCCTTTTTCAGGAACATTTCACGCCCGGCGACGTCCTGCTGGACGTCCCGGAGGCCATCGTCGGACGTTTTTCCGATTCCCTGGCCGCCCGGCTCAAGGTTACGGAGGACCGGGACGAGTGGGAGTACCTCCATTCCGTGCCCGAGCTGATAGCCCTGGATGGCAGCCGCTTCGCCCAGAAGCGGGCCCATGTCCGCTCCTTCCAGTCCTCCTACGACTGGGAGTATGTCCCGCTTCTCCCGGAGGATTTCCCCGAACTCCTGGATTTCCAGGCGAGGTGGTTGCGGCACAGGGGAATCGGCCCCTCGCCCTCCCTCGAGGATGAGGACCGAGCCATTCGGCGCGCCCTCGAACGATGGGACGAGCTTCCCTTCCTGGGGGCCATACTGCGGGCCGATGGAATAACCGTCGGCTACACGATCGCCGAGGAACTGGACGCTAAGACCCTGGACATCCGCTTTGAAAAGGCCCTGGAGGATTATGCAGGAAGCTACCAGGCCCTGAATCAACTTTTCCTGCGAAACCAGGGCTCGGACTACGCCTGGGTGAACCGCGAGGAGGACATGGGCAATCCGGGGCTGAGGGAGGCGAAGCTCTCCTACCATCCGGTCCGGCTGCTCAAAAAATACCGAGTCGAGATCCTGTCCGTGCCCCAAGGAATATAAGGACCTTCTTAATGTAAGGATCCTCGAGACGCCTGGAGGGGGTTTGACAGGGGGTGTGTTATGATTCTCGGGCAGGTTGGGGGCAGAAATGCGGGCAAAATGCGGAATGGAGATGACGGGAATCGATGAAGCTGGCGACGATCGGAACGGGATACGTGGGACTGGTCACGGGGACCTGCCTGGCCAAGTTCGGCAACACCGTGGTCTGCGCGGACACGAACCTGGAGCGGGTAGAGACTCTGCGCCGGGGCGAGGTGCCCTTCTACGAGCCCGGCCTTGCGGAGATGATGGTCCGCAACCTGGAGGAGGGGCGGCTCTCCTTCACCGCAGACGTCGGGGAGGCCCTGGAGGGTGCGGATGTCTGCTTCATCACGGTGGGCACCCCCTCGGCGCCCGACGGCAGCGCGGACCTGTCCTATGTCGAGAGCGCCGCCCGCAGCGTGGGCCGCGGGATGTCCGGCGACCTTCTGACGGTCGTCAAGTCCACCGTTCCCGTAGGGACGAACTCCAGGGTTCGGGACTGGATAGTTGCCGAGCTCGAGGGCCGTTCGGCCGGCTTTTGCCTGTCGATGGCCTCCAACCCGGAGTTCCTGCGCGAGGGGGCCGCCCTGCGCGACTTCCTGGAGCCGGACCGGGTCGTGCTGGGAACGGACTCTCCCGAGGCCCGGGAGATCCTAACCTCGCTCTACTCCTTCCTCGAGCCGTCGCGGCTCCTCTTCATGGACATCGCGTCGGCAGAGATGGCGAAGTACGCGGCCAACGCGATGCTGGCGGCACGCATTTCCTTCATGAACGAGATGGCGAACATCTGCAACCGCGTTGGGGCCGATGTGGAGAGCGTGCGCCAAGCGATGGGCATGGACAGCAGGATCGGCTCGAAGTTCCTCTATGCAGGGTGCGGCTACGGCGGCTCCTGCTTCCCGAAGGACGTCCGCGCACTGCGCGACTTCGCCCGGTCGGCGGGCTACGAGCCCCGGCTTCTCACGGCGGTGGACGAGGTGAACGAGCGCCAGAAGGGAATACTCTTCGAGAAACTCTCCGAGCGGCTGGGCGAGCTGTCGGGCCGGACCGTTGCCGTGTGGGGACTGGCCTTTAAGCCCAAGACCTCCGACACGCGCGAGGCCCCGGCCCAGGTCCTGATCCGCAGCCTGCTGGACGCCGGAGCCCGGGTCCAGGCCCACGACCCCCGAGCTGTCGAGGAGACCCGGGAGGCGCTGGGCGACCGCCGGGGGCTAGTGTACGTCCACGAACCCTACGACGCCGTGAATGGCGCGGACGCCCTCGCCGTGGTGACGGAGTGGGACATCTACCGCCAACCGGACTTCGATCGGATTAGAAGGCTGCTCCGACAACCGATCGTCGTGGACGGTCGAAACCTGTACTCCTGCTCTGACATGCACCGCAGGGGGTTCGACTACCTCTCCATCGGCCGCCCGACGGCCTGGGGCCACTCCGGTTCCCCCTCGGCCTGAGAGCGTTTCCAGCTGCCACGGAGGCCCCGCTTGCCAGAAGGGGCTTTTTGGGCTATAATTCCAGCATCAGAAATGCGGATATAGCTCAGTTGGTAGAGCATCAGCTTCCCAAGCTGAGGGTCGCGGGTTCGAATCCCGTTGTCCGCTCCAGCAGATGATCCGGCTCAGTCCGGTTATGCTTAAAACCCCGCTCAAAGGCGGGGTTTCTGCTTTTTAACAGCCCACCGTTATCCGGTTAATGCGAGATATCCGAGAAATAACAGTCGGCCCCTCACGTCGTGTGCACCCGCCAGACCAGGGCATCGCAGTGCCACGGGCTGCCCCCGGCGGAGACGTGCGCCTCTACGGCATCGGACGTGCCCATCGGGATAGGGACGACGAGGCGCGTCACACCCAAGGTGGCGAAGAGCCCGTGCAGCGCGGGCAGGCCAGGCCCCTGCAGAAAACAGCCTTTTTTGTTTCGGAGCGTCTCCGTTACGGAGAACAGCCAGCGGTCGCGCAGGGAATCGGGGGTGAGCCAAACCCACTCCGCCTCCTCCGCGCCTCGCAGAAAATCCTCCTGGGGAAAGCAGTCCGGCCCCCTCCCCTGGTCATCGAACACGGCTACGCGCCAGCCCCAGTCGCGCATGAAGGGAAGTAGGTCCCGATCATACCCCAGGACGGCCACTCGATCGCCACGGGCGCAGGTCATGACGAGATCCAGAGGAAAGCCGCCCTCGGGAAAGGGGAAGAGCGCGGCACAGGCCGCCGTCGCTGCCGCGAACTCCTGGGGGAAAGGGGAGACGAGCAACCGGGCCAGATGGGCCAGTCCAGTCCCGATGAGCTCCCCCGTGTGGGCCGGTCGGGCCGTGTGGGCTTCCTTCGTGGAGTCGGGGACGAAGCCGACACCCCATCGCCCATCCTCAGCCAAGACGTAACTGGCGTGCCAGCCCATGATCAGGCGCACGACGGCAGAGTCCCCCGCTCGGGGCACAGCGGCCGCTACGTCCTCGAAGAAGCTCAATGGGATTCCCCCCTCTCCACCTTTTCATGATCTTACTTTTCGCTATCTTATCACCTTCTCCGGCTTTTTTCGCGTGCCGCTGTGGCGCCTGAGTCGATGTTAAAATTAGGAGGATAGGGGATATGAAGGAGATATGTGGGAGGTATGCGGATGGACGCGGAGCGCCTGAGGAGTGATAGGGAGGCCGGAGCTGCAGTAGAGACTCTGGAACGGCAGTGGCGTGAGCCGCTGTACCGTTACGCGGAGCTGCTCTCAGGCTGCATCTCCGCCCGGCTGACCGGGACGCGGGGGACGGAGGAGCTCTACGATCTGCATGTCCGCGACTGCCTCGAGTCCGTTCCGCTGCTGCCCGTGTCGGGCTCCGTCGTCGACGTCGGGAGTGGCGGGGGGCTGCCGGGTGTGGTCTGGGCGATCTGCCGGCCCGACCTGAGGGTTGTGTTGCTGGACAGCGTGGCCAAAAAGTGCCGAGCCGTCGGGGAGATCGTCCGGGCCCTTGGGCTCCGAAACGTGGAGCTCCTCTGCGAGCGCAGTGAGGACACGGCGCGGGCGCGGCGCGAGACCTTTGCCCTGGCTGCAGCCCGTGCCCTCGCCCGGGCCGGGATTGCGGCGGAGTACCTGTCGCCGCTCGTCGCGGTGAGTGGCCGCCTTCTAGCCTTCAAGGGCCCGAAGGTTGGGGAGGAGCTCGAGGAGGTCCGCGGACGCTGGGGCCGGCTGGGGCTCGCGGAGCCCATCGTCCGTCCCTACGGTCCAGAGGGGAGCAGCCATTGCTTCGTGATATGGGAGAAGGCCGCTCCCTGCCCCGCGGACTACCCGCGCCGCACGGGGTCGGCTTCGATGAAAGGCTGGTGGCTGTGATGCCGACGTTCGTCGTGTCCGATCAGAAGGGGCCCGAGGCTTTTGTACCCCGAATCGGAGGGGATGCTGGAATGAAGAATAGCCATGATAAGGATAATAAATACGGTAAGGATAACCATGGCAAATCACAACTTCGTAGCGCTTTCAAGGATGCTGCACTTTTCGGACGCGTGATCTCGGCGGGGCTTGTCGTCGCCGGGTACGCCTTCGCCGGGGTCTACCTCGCGCGGTGGATGGAGGGCAAGGGCTATCCTGCCTGGGGGGTCTCCCTGGCTCCACTGGCCGCTGCACTCTTTGGGGCCTGGCAGGGCTGGCTCTTCCTTACCCGCCCCTTTGGCCGGGAAAGGCCGGAGGGGGAGAAGGGTGCCCCCCGTCGTTGACTGTCTCGAATTGTCCCGCATCAAAGCACAGACTACAGGACGCACAGTTTTTGTGCGTTCCGGATTACTTCCCTAAGCTGTTCCTGATGGATTTCATGATGTCGCCGCGTCTTGCCGGGCTCTGTATCGTCACGGGGGTACCGTTGTAGGCGGGGGAACCCCAGAATGTCTGTGCTCTGGCGGAGATGCGGCTGACCCAGTCGATGCCAAGCAGATCCAGAAGGACGGTCACGCCCAGAAAAAGCCACATACCGATAGCCAAGATGCCCAGCACCCTGAAGCTGGATCGTAGAAGCTGATCCGTCATCTTTTCTGCATTGCGGATCTCGGCACTTTCCCGTGCCTGCCTGAGGGGATTGGAGGGCTGCGCATCCTTTTTGAGGTGCAAAAGGAACCACAGGGCCGCACCGCCGCGGGCCCACTGGATCAGGCCAAAGAGAAAGACAGCTAAGCCCACGATTATCAACAGGATTACCATATCGATCCTCCTTCGCAAACCAGCCTCTTTCGTAATCCAACTTGCCTTCCAGAAAATACGGTAATTCATTATACTACAGAACTGCGTGCTTCGGCAGGGCCGAGAAATGCCCCAAACCACAGGCGAAGCAACATCGTCCCCGGCTCGCAGAGCGTCGGGAACCACAGAGTCAAAGGCCATGTTGTCCCATGGGGACTCCACGTCCTCGAGGCCGTCAATTCGACCTCAACGATTTCACCTCATCGAGGGACAGCCCGGTCGCCTGGGATATCTGCTCCAGCGTGAAATTCAAGGCCAGCATCCGTCGTGCCGTGAAGGCGATGCCCTCAGCCTTGCCCTCAGCCTTGCCCTCAGCCTTGCCTTTGGCTTCGCCTTGGGCCATGCCTTGGGCCATGCCTTGGGCCATGCCTTGGGCCAGCCCCTCGGACATACCCTTCTCCTGGGCCCTCTTCGTCGCTTCAGCCAATCTGTCCTCCCGAATAGCCTTGAAGTCCAACTGCGTTATCAGCTCCCGAAGCTGATAATAACGGTTCTCCGGAGAACTCCAGTACTCCTGCTCCACCTCGCTCACCTCCGAAAAAACGGAATCCTTCGATAAATTCTCCTTCAGCAAAACCAGGCCGTCCGCATCGTTGTTGATATAGCCGCCCCAGACCTGCGCCCGCTCTTGAGGGCTCAAAATATGCCCCGGGGTTTCCCTCAGCTTCTTACGCAGCTCCCGCAGGGGACGCGTCGCCTTACCCAGCTCGACGTAGAACAGAAGCAGGTCGTCCACCTCCATCAGGCGGCGGCCCGTACCCGGGTTGATCAGCGCAAAATCCCACAGACCCTGTTCCCCCTCAAAAAGGTCGAAGCCCAACAGCGATATCGAGACTATCGGGGAAAGGCTGGTATACCCCCCTCCACTTCTCAGGCATCTCGTGTAGTTCCGACACAGGTAGTACAGGCAGCGCTTCAGAAAGTGCGTATGGTTCTCCCTCTGCATCTCTATGTGCAGATTCCGCCCCAGGTCGTCCCGCGCCGTCAGGTCCAGGCGTGTGTACTTCGCCCCCAGTGCCTCGGGCTCACGTTCCGTATCCGTAAGGGTAACCGTCTGCAGCAAAGGATAGCCCAGGGCGCCGAACAAAGCGTTCAACATATCGTGAAGCAGCCGGTTCCGTGCCGGCGTGCCCAACAGAAAACGGAAGTACAGGTCGGTGGAGCGGTCGATGATATCCGGCAGCTCCCCCTGCTCCTGGAGGCTCAGCATCTCCTCCCGCTCCTGCTTCGTCATGGCCGAGACTGGCCACTCCTTATCCTCCCCCATGGTCCTCACCTCTCCCCAGGATTACCCTCAGTGGCACAATTGTTACCCTGCTCCATTCCAGATTATAGCAAAGTCAGCCCCTGCGGCCTGGCAATACGGAACTGGGATTGCCGGGGCCGGCACGAGGGGCCGGTGTTTTGCACCTCGGCACAGGGACCGCTATAATGACAGGCGGATATTCGCATCCGAGAGGCCGGCGGAAGGCAAAGAAGCCGATGTGTTAACAAGAGTGAAAAGATTGGAGCGAGGATATGAACATCACCGCCATCATCTGCCCGCACTGCAGAAAGCCCTTTGAGATATCCGATGCCATACAACATCAAATAGATGATGAACTTCTGCGGGCCAGGGCGGAGCAGTCGGAGACGCTCCGCAGGGAGTACGACGCCCTTTCCGAGGCGCGGCTGAAACAGGCCGTGCAGGACGCCGTGGCCGCGGAACGGCAGGAGGCCGACCTTCGGCTCGCGCGGGAGCGTCAGGCCGCCGGGCTCGAACTGGACAGGGCCAGGCAGTCCGCCGAGCTGGAGGCCGAGAGGGCGAGACAGGCCACGGAGCTCGAGGCCGACCGCCTGCGCCGAGAGGCCGCCAACTCCAAGGAGAACGAGGCGCAGCTCCGCGAACAACTGAAGGGGCTGCTGGAGGAATTGAGCAGGGCGAATAAGGCCCGCGAGGACGCCGAGCTTGCTGCCCGGAAGGAGTTGCTGGAAAGGGAAAGGGGAATCCGCGAGGAAGCGGCAAAGCGGGCAGCTGAGGACTTCAACACCAGGATCCGCGAGCAGGAGGAGACCATCAACAGCCTGCGCGAGCAGCTGACCGCGGCGAAACAGACGGCGGAACAGGGGTCGCAGCAGCTGCAGGGCGAGATCCTGGAGCTGGACGTGGAGCGGGACCTCCGCGGCGCCTTCCCCCTCGACACGATTGAGGAGGTCCGGAAGGGCGAGCGTGGCTCCGACATACGCCAGACGGTCCACGAGCAGTTCCACCGGAACTGCGGCCTGATCCTGTGGGAGTGCAAGAACGCCAAGACCTATCAGGCGTCCTGGCTTGGCAAGCTGAAGGACGAGATGGCCGCCGAGAGGGCCCAGGCGGGAGTGATCGTCTTCAAGCGCACCGACGGCGGGGACGAGGACTTCAAACAGCTCGCGGACAACGTCTGGATCGTGAAGCCCCGTTACGCCGTCATGCTCGCCTCGTTCCTGCGCGAGGTCCTGGTGAAGGTGTCCGCCGCCAACCGCAGTGCCGAGGGCAAGGACACCAAGGTGGAACTGATGTACAACTACCTCACGGGTGGCGAGTTCAGCAGCCGTATCCGCTGCATCCTGGATTCCTACGAAGAGATGGCGCGGCAGCTGGAAACCGAGAAGAAGCAGGCTCAGAAACGCTGGGCGGCACAGGAGAAGATCATCCAGAAGGTCACGGGCAGCCTGTACGGCATGAGCGGCGACCTCCAGGGCATAGCGGGCAGGGAGATCGTTGCGCTGCCCGCGTCCGCGGACGACGAGGAGGAAACGAAGGCGGCTCGGCCCGGAGGGGTGGCGTCGTCCGGGGAAACAGGGGATGCCGAGCGCTGAGGCGTCCGCAGGCCCCGCTTGTCTCTTGCCGAACTTTGTTATAAAATGAAATTGCTGGGAAAGGAGTGGAGGATATGAGCGATTGCATTTTTTGTAAGTTTGCGAAAGGCGAGATCCCCGTGGAGTTCGTCTACAAGGATGAGGATGTCTTCGTGATTCGCGATATCAATCCTCAGGCTCCCACACATTTCCTGGTGATCCCGACACAGCACATCGCTTCCTCCGCAGAGGTGACGGATCCCTCCGTCTGGAGCAAGGTGGTTGGGCGTGCCGTCGAGCTTGCCTGTAAGCTGGGTTTTGACAGGAACGGTTTCCGTATGGTTGTCAATACGGGGGAACAGGGTGGCCAGACGGTGCCCCACCTTCACCTTCACCTGTTGTCGGGTCGTAATTTCGGTTGGCCTCCGGGCTAGCCGAAAAAGCGGAAGGGAGGGATTCTAGATGACGACAGTCACCCGTAAGGACGGAGAGAGCCTGGAGGATGCACTGCGGCGTTTCAAGCGTGAGGTCGCCAAAGTTGGCACGCTGCGTGAGGCGCGGAAGCGGGAGCATTACGAAAAGCCCAGTGATGCCAAAAAATTGAAGAGAGCTGAAGCGGCTCGCAAGCGTAAAAGCAGCCGAGGCAGAGGTTAGTCGATTTCATGGGGGCTTTCGGCCCCCATTGCCGTCTTCGTGGGGGCGTCGCCCGCGTTTCCCATAGAAGCTTGGAAGTTTGGCTTGGAATTTTGATTTGGAATTTTGATTTAATAATTGGAAGGTTCGGAAGTTCAGCAAGTTCGATTAGGAAGGTGGGTTTTTGAGCATGAGGTTGACGGAGCGGGTCGCTGCGGACCTGGTGGCGGCCATGAAGGAGAGGGCGGAGCTGCGGCTCTCCGTCCTGCGTATGCTCAAGGCCGAGTTCCAGAAGGCCCAGGCCGACAAGGGCCGGGCCTCGGAGCTGACCGACGACGACGCCCAGGCGCTGGTCCGGCGTTTGATCAAGCAGCGCAGGGAGGCCGCCGAACAGTACCGTGCCGCCGGTGCGTCGGAGCGCGCGGATGGGGAGCTTGCAGAGGCCGAGGTGCTCGAGATCTATCTGCCCGCTCAGCTTGGCGACGCAGAGATCGACGCCCTGGTCGCCGAGGCGGCAAAAGAGATCGAGGCCGCCTCGGCGCGGGACATGGGCAAGCTGATGCGCGTCCTGATGCCACGGGTGGCCGGGCGCGCCGACGGCAGCCGTGTCAAGGAAAGGGTTACGGCCTTCTTCGCCTGATGGGTGCGGGAGGGCGGCGGGTCTGTGGGAGCACGGCATGGTCTGTGCTCCTTTTTTGTTTTCTTTTTGATTCAATGTGATAAACTGTTGCGATAATACAGGGATTCCGTATCTCAAAGAAAAATCCAGCCCGCTGGGGGCTCCGATTTGCCGAGAGCTCCAATTTGCTGGGAGCACCCATTTGGTCTGAACTCTCATTTGATGGAAGGGAAGGTGTTGTCCGGGTGTACGAAAAGATTCGGGAGCTTGCGCACAAATATGGTGGACGTGTCGTGGAGTGGCGCCGCAGGATTCATCGGCAGCCGGAGCTGAGCCGGCAGGAGGAGAGGACGTCAGCCCTTGTGGCAGAGGTTTTATCGAGCCTGGGACTGGAGGTGCGCTCCCGGGTCGGCGGGCATGGCGTCGTCGGGCTGCTGAAGGGCGGAGGGGGAGATGGACGGACCGTCGCCCTGAGGGCGGATATGGACGCCCTGCCGATGCGCGAGGAGACGGGGCTGCCCTACGCCTCCGAGGTGGACGGCGTGATGCACGCCTGCGGGCACGACACCCACACGGCGATGCTTCTGGGCGCGGCCTGCGTTCTGTCCGAGCTGAGGGATGGGCTGCGGGGGAACGTGAAGTTCATCTTCCAGCCCGCGGAGGAGCTCAACCCCACGGGCGGGGCGCCGGGGATGATCGCGGCCGGGGTCCTGGAGGACCCCCATGTGGACGCCCTCTTTGCCCTGCACGTCTGGCCGGGCTACGAGACGGGCCACATTGTGGCGAGGGCTGGGCCCCAGATGGGGGCCTCCGACCGCATCTACCTGACGGTGGAGGGCAAGACAGCACACGGTTCGGCCCCTCATCAAGGGGTCGACGCCATCGTAATCGCGGCTCAGGTCGTCTCGGGGCTCCAGACCCTGGTCTCCAGGACCGTTGCCCCGCTGGACTCCGCGGTGGTGACGATTGGGACGATCCGGGGCGGGTACCGCTACAACGTGATTGCCGACCGCGTGGAGCTGGAGGGCACGGTGCGTACCCTAGCCCCCGATACCCAGGGCGCCCTTCCGGGGCTCATCGAGCGCACGACGCAGGGAATCGCCAGGGCCCTCGGCGGGGACTGCAAGGTGACCTACGTCAAGGGGTATCCGCCCACGGTCAACGACCCGGAGCTCTTCCGCCTGGCTGCGCGGACCGTCCGGGCCTCGCTGGGCGAGGACACCATGGTGGAGCTGGAGAAGCCCGACTTGGGTGGCGAGGACTTTTCCTTCTTCGCGCGGGAGCGCCCCGCCCTGATGGCCTGGCTGGGCTGCCGGCCCTCCGGGACGCCGCCCGAGGCGATGGCGGTGCTGCACAACACCCGATTCGCCCCCGACGAGGGGTGTTTCCCCTGCGGCGTACGCTTTTTCGCCTCTTGCGCCTGGGATTTTCTGATGGGGTGATTCGCCCTGCATCCTTTTCGTATTCACGTTCTTCACGTTCATATCGAGATATGCGTCTTCGATTCGATCGAAGTAGGTTTCTGTAATTAAGGTTATGGAGGTAAACTCATGAGCGAGTCCGTAACGAAAGTTGTTCCGAAGCGCAGTGGGTTCGAGAAGTTCATTCGCGGTGTGGAGGTCGTCGGCAACAAGTTTCCGCATCCCTTCTGGCTGTTCGTCCTCCTGTCGCTTTTGGTGATGGGGCTCTCGGCCTGGTTCGCGCAGAGGGGGACGTCCGTGACCTATCTGGTGGCCAAGGCGGGCGAAGCGCCCAAGGAGACCACCGTCGCGGTCGTCAGCCTCCTGTCCTACGAGTCCATGCGGGCATTCCTGGCCGACTTCGTCAAGACCTACATGAACTTCGCGCCGCTGGGGCTTATTCTGACGATGATGCTGGGCATAGGGCTCGTGGAGCAGACCGGCATGATCTCGGCCCTGATGCGCAAGACGATCCTGGGGGCGCCCCGGGCCCTGGTGACGGCGGTCATCGCGATCGTGGGCATCAACGCGAACCTGGCCTCGGACGCGGGCATCATCTTCACGCCCGTCATCGCGGCGGCCGTGTTCAAGGCACTGGGACGCAATCCATGGGTGGGCATCGCCGCGGGCTACGCGGCGGCCTCGGGCGGCTTCACCGCAAACCTCTTCGTGGCGGGCACGGATGCGCTGCTGGCGGGCATCACCAAGTCCGCCGTCGAGGGGGTCCCCGGCATCCCCGCGAACGTCCCGGTCCACCCCCTTATCAACTGGTACTTCATGATTGCGGCGACCTTTATCTTGACCTTCCTCACGGTCTACGTGACGGAGAGGTACACCGTCAGGATGCTCGGGGACGACGAGGGCGGGCGCGACGAGGAGGCGCTGAAGGCGCATGCCGTGACGCCTGCGGAGAACCGCGGGCTGTTCTGCGCCCTTCTGGCGCTTGTGGCCTACATCGCCCTCATCGTGTGGCTGACCTATCCCCAGGGGTCCCTGTTCCGCGCGCCCGACGGCTCCCTGCTTCCCCGGTCGCCCCTGCTCAGCAGCGTCATGCCGCTCCTCTTCTTCCTGTTCTTTTTCGTCGGCGTGGCCTACGGGCTGGGTGCGGGCGTGATCAGGAAGGGCGAGGACATCCCCAAGCTGATGCAGAAGGGAATCGTCGGCAGCACCGGGTTCATGGTGGTGGTCCTGCCCGCGTCATTCTTCGTGGCCCTGTTCCGCATGAGCCGCTTTGACACCGTCCTGTCGGTGAACGGTGCGGAGTGGCTGAAGAGCATGAACCTGGGCGGCGTCCCGCTGCTGCTGCTCTTTATCGTCCTGGTGACCTTCCTGAACCTGTTCATGATGAGCGGCTCGGCCAAGTGGCTGATCCTGGCGCCGATCTTCGTCCCCATGTTCGCTCAGGTGGGGTTCTCCCCGGCGCTGACGCAGCTGGCCTACCGCATCGGGGACTCCACGACCAACATCGTCACGCCCCTCTCCTACTACCTTCCCGTCATCATCGGGCTGCTGGAACAATACAAGAAGGAGAGCGACCCGGACGTCGGCATCGGCACCGTGATCTCGATGGCAATGCCCTACACCATCTTCTACATCCTGGGCTTCACGGCCCTGCTGGTCGTGTGGTATCTGCTGGGGGTGCCCCTGGGGCCTGGGACGCCGGTCTCCGTTTGATTTCAGTTCGCCGATTTCGATTCGGAACCGAAGCGAGCCCCGGGCGATATAGTATAATCAAAGGAATAGGCGGTGCTTTGGGGTAAACTTTGCGATTTTTGACCGAGAAAAGAAGGAGTGATGGAAGGTGCGCAGGTTTTCGTTGGTTCTGTTGTTCGTTTTTGCGCTTGCGGGTGCGGCGTTTGCCGCGGACGACGTCATCAAGATCGGCGTCTTCAACTGTCTGACGGGACAGAACGCCTTCGGCGGACAGCTGGAGCTGGAGGGCACGCAGCTGGCACACAAGGAGATCCCCGAGGTCCTGGGGAAGAAAGTTGAGCTCGTCGTCGTGGACAACAAGTCCGACAAGGTCGAGGCGGCGAACGCGGTCACGCGGCTGATTGAGCACGACAAGGTCAACGCGGTCATCGGGACCTACGGTTCCTCGCTGGCCATGGCCGGCGGCGAGGTGGCCGAGAAGGCGGGGATCCCCGTCATCGGGACGTCCTGCACCAACCCGCTGGTGACGCTGGGCAAGAAGTTCTACTTCCGCGCCTGCTTCATCGACCCCTTCCAGGGCGCCGGTGCGGCGACCTATGCCTCCAGGCAGCTGGGATTCAAGAGGGCGGCCACCCTCACCGACGTCGCCAACGACTACAGCGTCGGCCTGAGCAGCTTCTTCAAGCGCGCGTTCGAGAAGCTGGGGGGCGAGGTCGTCGCCGAGCTGAAGTACCAGTCGGGCGACCAGGACTTCACGGCGCAGCTCACCGAGCTGATATCCAAGAAGCCGGACATCGTGTTCCTGCCCGCCTACTTCGCAGAGGGGGCTATCGTCCTGAAGCAGGCCAAGGAGCTGGGGGCGGAATTCCGCTTCATCGGCGCGGACGCCATGGACAACCCCGAGATCGTGACGCTGGGCGGCGATGCCGTGGAGGGCTTCCTGCACACCACGTTCGCCTACGATCCCTCCATGAAGGAGATGAACCCGGTCGCGGCGAAGTTCACCGAGAGCTGGAACGAGGTGCACCCCGACAAGGCCCCGAACGTCAACGCGGCTCTGGGCTACGACTGCTACATTATGCTGATCGACGCCATCCAGAGGGCCGGAAGCGCCGAGCCCGCCAAGATTCGCGACGCGCTGGAGCAGACGAAGGACCTGCCCACCGTCACGGGGACGACGACCATGAACGAGACCCACGACGCCGAGAAGGAGATGGGGATCGTCGAGATCCAGGGCGGGAAGAAGGTGTTTCTGGGCACCATCAAGCCGGAGATGTAGGGGATTTTTTAAGAGGTGAACGAGGGGGCCTGCCTTTGTGGCAGCCCCCTCGTCTTCAATTCTCAGACGACGGTGTAGAATCGTATGTCCGGGTCGCTCGCCCAAGTCGGCTTCAGTCCGGCGACGACGTCGTCCTGGAACATTCGGGTCTCCAGGTAGGCCTTCGCGTGCTCCAGGCTGTCGAACCCGTGGATGACCTGCACGTCCTCGTCGCGGACGAGGAGCTCCTTGGTCAGCGCTCCCTCGATCGTGTCGAGGAACGGCTGGCGATAGTCCGTGTAGACCTTGGCAGCCGCGGGGCGCTTATCGGGGTTGATCTTCATCGTGATCTCAAGATAGGCTTTCACGCTCACTGCAAATCCCTCCATTTTGTTTTAATGAAAACGTACAAAATGTCTCGACCTGCGTCCGTATTGGCGTATTCTTGAACGTGATGTGTTCTTGAATAGTGGTGTATTCTTGGACTTGAATAGGAGATGGCGCGATGAAAACGATGCAGATGAAGGGATTGCTTTTTTTTGTTCTGGCGTATGTGGTGCTGGCGTCGGCGGGGTGCGGAGGCGGAGACTCTGAGGAGCAGGGGATCTCGGGGCCGGCGCCTAACCCTTACCTCTCAGCCCCGCTCTATGGCACCACGCACTTTGACCCTGCCCAGAGCGACTCCACCCCCTACGGTCCCCCAAAGG
>CAUPUB010000001.1:0-59934 GCA_963514535.1 uncultured Fretibacterium sp. | reverse complement strand
TGATTCTGCCGGAGGATATTCTAACCCTTTTGGCATCTCCTGACGACACTATCTAGATGAACATGATCCGGCATGACCTCCAGGCTTGCGATAGATACGCCAATTTCTTCCGCTTTCTCATGTAAAAGTTCTTTCAGCCTGTTCTCCACATCGCCAACCAATACCTTGCGCCTATATTTAGGACACCAGATGAGGTGGTAGCCGATATTGAAAACACATGTATTGGATTGAGTCCATCGCTGTGATGACATGAAAGGAGTTTAACATGAACTTAGATAAACGACAAGGAACAAAAAGAAAGATGAATGTCGCTCGTTGGCGACGTTGCGGACCGTAGGTTTCGCGAAGCGACGCATCATCCCATAGTATGCCCCGCTTTATGGGCATAGTATGCCCCGCTTTATGGGCGCGACTAAAGTCGTGGGATGATGCGTCGCCCTGTCGTAAGAAAAAACAAAGCCAGAGGCCCTCCCGTTCGGGAGGGCCTTTAATGTTGGAGCAAGCCTGTGCCGGCCCGTCCCCGTCAATCCGACATCTTGGCTTTCAGCGCAAATTGGTATAAACAGTGTTCTCTTGTATCCCACCTCTTTCCCACCCCCAAAGACCACCCCTCGCAAACATCCTTCTTCGTGCTCTCCATAGGATATAATCGATTTACGGAAGAAGCGGGATGTGTCCTGCCGGGTCGGTCACTTTGAGCTCATTCGTTGTTTGTTGTTTAAGGAGGAGGATGTCAGTGCAGAAAAGATTTCTTGGGCTGCTGTTTTTGTTGGCTCTGTTCTCATGGAGCGCGTATCCGGGAGAAGGAGCGCTGCCCGCGGGGATTCAGAGTTTCGCCCCCACGGGGAGGGTCTCGGAGAACGTCTCCTTCCGCATCGTCTTCAAGGACGTCATGGTATCCGCCAAGGACGTCGACAAGACGGTCGGACCGGAGGACTTCCCCTTTACCGTGACGCCGGCGATCCAGGCGGAGGGAAAGTGGCAGAACCCCCGTACCTTCAGGGCCCGACTCCTGGCGCCTCTCGACGCGGGGACCTCCTACGTCGCCGCCATCCGCGAGGGCCTGAAGACCCTCAAGGGCGGGAGGATAGGGACCGGGGAGTTTCGGTTCCAGACGGATTCCCCCTCCGTGAACGGCGTCCGAGCGGTGCGGGAACGTGGCGGAAGGGCCGCCCTGATCCTGGACTTCAACATGCCGGTGGATCCCGCCAGGCTGAAAGGATTTCTGAGCGTCCTGAACGAAGATGAGGAGGAGCTCTCCTTCTCGCTGGCTGGGGCGCTTCCGTCCAGGACGATCCGGGCCCGGCTTTCCATCCCGAATGCCTCGAAGGCGATGAAATTGACCGTCAAGCTGGCCTCCGGCCTGACCGCCGGGGGCGGGGACCTCGGCCTGGCGGAGGATTACTCCGCCACGGTGACCCTCAAGCCGGTCCTGGTCGTAGAGAGCCTTCGTGCCGACGAGGACTCGATTTCCGTCAACTGCAGTTTCGCCGTGGACACCGAGGCGGCCAAGGATTTCATCTCCATCGAGCCGCCCGTCCCCTTTACGCTCTCCTACAGATACGGCGGCAGGTTCAGCATAAATGGGGATTTCGAGCCGCGCAGCCGTTTCGTCGTCACCCTCCGCAAGGGGCTTCCCGCGAAGGACGGAGGGCTCGTGCTGGAGGAGGAGTTCAAACAGGCCGTCATCATGCCCGACCTGAGGTCCTCGATCTCCCTGGCCGCCCCGGGCATGTACCTCGCGGCCATCGGGGACGGAAGGATTCCACTGGACCTCGTCAACGTCAAAAAGCTCCAGGTGGACCTCTGGAGGCTCTACGAGAACAACATCCCCTACGTGATTCGCGGCAATTACGACTCTTTCCAGAGGGACCTGGCCAGAAGGGTCCACAGCAGCGAGTTCGACCTCTCGCTTCCCTTGAATGAAGAGGTGCGCCGAGCCCTCTCCCTGGAGGAGATCGGCGGGGGGAAACGGGGCTTGTTCCTGCTCTCCGTCCGCGACCCCGATGGGGAGTATTGGGACGAGGAGACTCAGATCGTCAACCTGAGCGACCTGGGGCTCGTGGCGCGGGTGTGGGAGGACGGAATACTGCTCTGGGCCAACACGCTCTCCTCGGTCCAGCCCGTCGAGGGCGCCGAGGTGCGCGTCTACAGCGGGGCCAATCAGGTCCTGGCCGAGGGAAGGACCGACAAGGACGGGCTCCTCGTGATCCAGAGGCAGGAACCCTGGAGCACGAGCGAGAACGAGACCCCAAAGGTGGCCGTCGTCACCCGCGGCGAGGACATCACCTTCGTTCGTCTGACGAGGGGGCTGCTCTCCCAGGAGACCTTCGACACGGCCGGACGCCCCTGGCTGAGATCCGGTTACGACGCGGCCCTCTTCTCCCCCCGTGACATCTACCGCACCGGCGAGGAGGTCCCGTTCAAGGCCGTGGTGCGCAACAGCGACATCACGACCCCCAAGGCGTTCCCCGTCCTCTTCGTCGCCCGCGACCCCCTTGGGCGCAAGGTCCGTCAGGAGACGGTGCTCCTCAACGACGAGGGCGGCGCGCCCTTCACGCTCTCCCTCCCCTCGAACGCCCTGACCGGCTTATGGACGCTCTCCCTCGTCATCCCCGGGAAAGAGGACGATCCGCTGGCCAGAATGAACTTCCACGTGGAGGATTTTGCCCCCCCGCGCATCGAGGTGAAGGCCGAGACGGAATCCAGGTTTCTGGTCCACGAGGACACCGTGAAGATGGATGTCTACGCGCGCTACCTCTTTGGGGTGGACGGCGCGGGTTTGCCGGTAAAGGTCTACTGGACGACCAAGGCCTCCGACTTTGCTCCCGCTCGGGATCGGTGGAAGGGTTATGTCTTCGGGGACTCCTCGCGGGCCTTTTCGGCCGGCGAGGGGGAGTTCGAGGAGACGAAGCTTGACGAGTCCGGAAGGGAGCAATTCAGTCTGAGCCTCAACGCCGATTGGTCCGCACCCTCGACCATCGCCCTGACCCTGAGGGCCGAGGTGCAAGAGGACGGCGGACGGTGGGTCTCCAAGTCGCTGACCCTCCCCTACTACCCCACACCCTGGCTTCTGGGAATTGCGGCGCCCGAGGGGGAATTGGCCGTCAAGAAGGATCTGGACTTCAAGGTGGCGGCCATCGACCCCAGGGAGGACCCGGCAGATCCCGGCGAGCTGACCGCGGTGCTCTACCGCGTGACCTGGAACTACAACATGGTGACGCTGGACGGCCATACGCGCTGGCAGAGCACCGAGGAACTGACCGAGGTCGCAAGGAAGTCCCTCACCCTTGAGGATGGCCTGGGGACGGTATCGTTCAGGCCCGATCACTGGGGAACCTATCTGGTTCGCGTCTCCGACGGGGATGAGAAGGCACGGGCCTCGTATCGATTCTACGCGGACGATCCCGCGTATGCCGACCGCGGCGGCTCTCAGCTGCTCGACCGCGTCGAGGTCGAGACGGACAAGGAGTTCTACAGGGTCGGGGACACGGCGAAGGTGACGCTGCGCTCCCCCTTCGAGGGGCTCCTGCTGTTCAGCGTGGAGGGGGCCAAGCTGATCTCCCGCAATGTAGTGAAGGTCGACAAGGCCGAGACCGTCGTCGAGGTTCCCGTGACCGCGGAGATGGTACCGAACGCCTGGTGCACCGCATGGCTCATTCGCCCGGTCTCCGAGGAGGAGGCTTGGGGCGCGCACCGCGCCGTCGGCGCCGTGCGCCTGAAGGCGGACCTCTCGCCCTATCGTCTGGACGTTTCCATGGATGCCAAGGAAAAAGCCGAGCCCGCAACGGCGCTGCCGGTGACCCTGACCCTCAGGGATGCGGAGGGGAAACCGGCTAAAGCCGAGGTCTCTCTGGCGTTGGTCGACGACGCCGTCCTGGGGCTGACGGGTTACAAAACGCCGGACCTCTTGAATCATTTCTGGGGGCTCAAGGAACTCGGCTCTCAGGGGTACGACCTCTACGACCTGCTCATCCCCGTGGAGTCCCGCGGCACCGAGCTCCTGCATCCCGCAGGCGGAGCGGCCGTAGCCGCCCTTGCGGGGTCCGACACCGCGCAGCGCTTCAAGATCCTCTCCCTCTTCCAGGGAGTCCTCTCGGCGGACGAGTCGGGCGTCGTGAGGACGGAGCTCGTGCTGCCGGAGTTCAGCGGGCGTGGAAAGCTCTTCGCCGTAGCGGCCTCGGGCAACCGGTTCGGGATGGCGGAGCAGACGGTCCAGATCGCCCGCAGCGTGGTGACGGAGGCGGACCTGCCGCGCTTCGCCGCCCCCGGCGACACTTTCAACGCCCCCGTGACCGTGTTCAACACCTCGGAGGAAAGCCGCGACGTCAAGGTCGAGATCCTCGTGCAGGGCGGCCTGGAACCCGAGGAATCCGCGACGACCCTGGCGATTGGGCCGAAGAGCTCCGTCCGATGGGGGACGACCGTGAAGGCGCTCGAACCCGGGACCGCAACCTGGACCGTGCGGACCTCCTGGACCGAGGAGGGGGCGGAGAAGAGCTCTAATCAGAAGAGCTTCGATCAGGAGATCGAGCTGCCGGTCCGTTCGCCCTGGCCTATCGTCTCGAGGTCGGGGTCCGGGACCTTCAAGGCGGGGGAGACGCACATCGACATCCCCAAAAAGGACTTTGCCGGCGACCTGCTGGGCAGCCTGACCCTGTCGGATTCCCCGGTCGTGGACCTGACTCGGGCCGTCACCTACCTGCTGAACTATCCCTACGGCTGTCTGGAACAGACCCTATCCAGCGCATGGCCTTTCCTGGTCCTGCCGGAGGCCGTGGCGAAGGTCGATCCGCTCCTGGTCGACAGCCGCTCCGTGAAGGACAAGACCGATTCGGCGATAGCACGGATACAGTCCATGCAGCTCTATGACGGGTCCTTTGCGATGTGGCCCGGTGGCACGTCCACCTACGCGTGGGGCAGCGTCTACGCGACACACTTCCTGGTGGAGGCCCGCAAGGCGGGGGTGACCTATCCCGAGGAGATGCTTCGGGGAGCGATGAACTGGCTGAAGGAGTACCTGGCGTCCCTGCCCGACAACCGGTACCCGTCCGCGGAGAAGGACGATTTCACCACGAAGGCTTACGGAACCTACGTCCTTGCGCTCAGCGGGGAAAAGCCGCTCGGCTGGATCGAGTACCTGAAGGAGAATCGGACGAACATGTGGCCGTCCGGAGCCATCTGGCTCGCAGGGGCCGCGGCCCTGACCGAGGGGCGGCCGGACGCACTGCGCGCCCTGGGACTCAAGGGCGGCTCGGTTCCGGCGGAGTCCCGCTACAGGACTCTGGAGTCCGACGTCCGCAACGACGCACAGCTGCTCTCGCTCTGGACGGAGGTCGAGCCCGGAGCTTCGGAGGCGGTGCAGCTGGCGGCGCGGCTCCTGGAGGCGGGAGAGGAGAACCGCTGGTACAGCACGCAGGACAATGCCGCGGTCCTGATGGCACTTGGCCGATACAGCCTGGAGGTCGGGACCGAGAAGGCCCAGCTCGAGGGCGCCTTGTTCGACGCGGAAAAGAAGGAGCTGCTCCCGTTCCGGAGCGGAAGCTCCGCCTCGGTCCCCATGTCCGATCTGCCGGAGTCCGGCCTCGTGCTCTCCGTCAATGGGACGGGCAGCGGCTACTACAGCTGGACCCTTCTCGGATATCCCGTCAGCCGGCCCAAGCCCGAGAGCCGAGGGCTGGAGGTCACCAGTACCTGGCTCGACGAGAAGGGTAACAAGCTCGATCCCTCCAGGCCGGTGCCTCAGGGGATGAGGATCCAGGTTGTCCTGACCCTCGTTCCTTCCCTTCCCGTAAGCAATCTGGCCCTCTCCTGCCTGATCCCCGCGGGGCTGGAGATAGAAAACCCGAGGCTCTCGGACGAGGGCGAGGAGGCGAGCCTGTTCCGCAGCGACGTCAGGGACGACCGCCTGCTGCTCTTCGCCGACCGGCTCTCGGAGGCGGCGACGTATCGCTTCCGGGTTCGGGCGGTGACGAAGGGGACCTTCGCCGTGCCGCCGATCTCGGCCGAGGGGATGTACGACCCCGATATACGCTTTATCGGCGAGACGCCGGCCCCGCTCGTCGTCGAGTGATCGTCGGAGGACTCGATTTTCGGACATCTGCATAAGAACGAACAGGACGGGCGCCTTTTCGGCGCCCGTCCTGTTCGTTCGTTCTCGGCTCCCCTCGGAAGTAAAAAATTTAGTCGGGCAGGGGCGTCTGCTTCAGGACCTGGTACCCTGCGTCGAACGCCCGGAGGTTGAGGTCCGCGATCTTCTGCACGGGGAAGTGCGCCGTGACCACCTTGCGCAGGGAATCGGGAGAGGCGATTTTTTCCAGCTCCAGGACCCGCCCGACACAGCCCAGGGCCACCATGTTCGTGACGATCTCCCGTCCCAGATCCTCCCGGGCCGTCCTGACGATAGGCAGTACGTAGATGCGGGCGTCGATACGCGTCTGAGTGCTCTCGACGCTGCCGCCGCCGTAGTCCCCTATGCGCACGCCGGGAAGGTCCGTGACGAAGAAATCGTCGTATACGATCCGTCCCCCGGGCTTGGTATTGGCGGCAAACTCGTCCGCGGCAGCCTGGGTCAGGATGACCTGGAGGTTGGGGGCGATCACCTTGGGGTAGTCGATGGGCTCGGACGATATGACGACCTCGGCCTTGGACTTTCCGCCCCGGGCCTCGGGTCCGTAAGCCTGAGACTGGACAACGTAAAGCTCCGGCTCGTAGTGCGTAATGGCCTGGCCGATCAGCTCCGTGGCCAGAATGACCCCCTGTCCGCCGGATCCGGCGATGCGAATTTCAAACCTCTCCGCCGCCATATCCCCTACCCCCTTGCCTTATCGATGACCAACTTCCGGTACTGCTCCGTATATTCCGGGACATCCTTGTTGACGAATTCGCCGCAGATGATCCTGCCCGCCAGCTCCTCGAGGCTCATCGTCCGGGCCTTGGCCAGGGGCACGGAGGCCTCCTTGAAAAAATTATAGTTCTCGATGGGGAGCCTGCGGTCGTTTTTGCGGCCGAACTGGGTGTGGCAGTGGGTCACAACCTCGATGACCGAGAACCCCTTCTTTTTGATCCCGTTCGTGATGTACGTCTCGGCCTGGCGAGGATTGGCGATGGTCGTCCGGGCCACGTACGAGGCTCCCGCCCCCTCCGCCAGTTTGCAGATGTCGAAGGCCGGGTCGATGGCGCCGTAGGGCGTCGTCGAGGCCCAGGCCCCGATGGGCGTCGTAGGGCTGGCCTGTCCGCCGGTCATGCCGTAAATGTTGTTGTTCATGACGATGGCGGTGATGTCGATGTTGCGCCGGCAGGCATGGATGAAGTGGTTTCCCCCGATGGCCGTGCAGTCGCCGTCCCCCATCACGTCCACCACGGTGAGCTCCGGGCGGTGCAGCTTGATCCCTGTCGCGAACGCCAGGGAGCGCCCGTGGGTGGAGTGGAGCGTGCAGGCGTTGATGTAGCCCGCCATGCGGCTGGAGCAGCCGATCCCCGAGGCCAGCACCGTGTTGGACCTCTCCTTCTTGAGCGCGACAAGCGCCCGGATCAAGGAGTGCATGATAATGCCGTGCCCGCACCCCGGGCACCAGATATGGGGCATGAACCGTGTCCGAACCCAGCTGAGGACCTCTGCACTCGGCATGTCAGGCCACCTCCTCGATCTTACGGCCGATCTCGGATGGTTTGAAAAGCTCGCCGTTCACGAGGTTCAGGGGCAGGACCTCGCTTCTGCCGCGGAACAGGCGCTCCACCTCGAGGACCATCTGACCGCAGTTGAGCTCGGGGACAAGGATCGTCCTCGCCCCAAGGGCCATTTTGGCCAGTTCCGTGTCCGGAAAGGGCCATAGCGTTATCGGACGGAAGAACCCGACGGGAATCCCCTTCCTGCGTGCATCCCGGACGGCGCGCAGGGCGGAGCGGCCGACGCTGCCGTAGGCCACCACGACGATGCCCGCCCCGTCCATGAACTCGGATTCGTATTCCACGACCTGGGACCTGGACCGCTCAACCTTGCTCATCAGGCGCAGTATCTTCTTTTCGATCTCCGGCGGATTGTTCGTCGGGAACCCCCAGTCGTTGGTCGTCAGCCCTGTGACGTGCCAGGAGTAGCCGTCCCCGAAGGAGGCCATGGCCGGAACCCCCGTCACGGGGTTTGGCTCGTAGGGGGTGAACTTCTCGGGCGGGACAGACGGACGCGGTCGGTTCTCCAACTTTACGGACGAGGGATCCCCCTTCGCGACCTTTTCCCTCATGTGCCCCACGACCTCGTCGCTGAGGATCAATACGGGCTGACGGAACCGCTCCGCCATGTTGAAAGCCTTGACGGCGAGGTCGTAGCACTCCTGTACCGACGATGGGGCGTAACAGATCGTCGCGTGGTCGCCGTGGGTCCCCCACCGCGCCTGCATAACGTCCTGTTGAGCTGTCTTGGTCGGCGTCCCCGTCGAGGGGCCTCCCCGCATGACGTCCACGACCACGATGGGGATCTCTGCGATATAGGCGAGGCCGAGGTTCTCTTGTTTCAGGGAAAAGCCCGGGCCGGAGGTCGCCGTCAACGCCCTGGCCCCGGCGATGGAGGCGCCGATAGCGGAGGCGATTCCCGCAATCTCGTCCTCCATCTGGATGAAGTGCCCTCCCCTCCTGGGAAGCTCCTCGGCCATGACCTCCGCTATCTCCGTGGAAGGGGTGATCGGATACCCTCCGAAAAAGTTGCAGCCCGCCAAAAGGGCGCCGTGCGCCAGAGCGGTGTTGCCCTGCCAGAAAGCGAACTCAGGCATCCGCATCCCCCTCTTTCTCCCTGTCTTTCTCCTTTTTCGTAATCGTTATCGCAAGGTCCGGACAGATATTTTCGCACTGGCGGCAGCCGATGCAATCGTGTTCCCGAACCGGCGTCGACTTCAGACGGCCGCTCAGCTCCAGCACGGATTTCGGGCAGACGCTGATACACAGGGAGCACCCCTTGCACCATGCGATGTTGACCCCCACCCTGAACTGTTTTTTTTCGGCCAACGGCAATAACCCCCTCGGTGTTCACACAGGACACGGCACAACCTGCCTGAAAACAAACAAACGGGACACAAAACGCCGTTGCGAAATGCCCTTCGGCAAAACGCAACGGCGGAACCTTTAGTCCCGATGCCGCTCAAAAAGCCAGTTTATCTTTTTCGTTGGACGGGAGCGCACGCTTGACAAACAGCTCCCGCTCCTCGGAAAGATCTATGAGTTTTTTCTCCGTCAGCCTGTTTCCGAACCGGTCCAGGGAAAGCGCTACCTTGGGACGCACCACGTCCTTCCCGTAAGCCCCCACGACCGTGCCGACGCTGCCGTCGGAGAGCTCCACCAGGGATCCCGAGGGATATATCCCTACGGATAGAAGCAAAACCCTCATCACGTCAGGATCGAAGTGTGTGGACATCGCTCCGGTCATGACGGACATGGCCTCCCGGCTCGGCATGGGGTTCTTGTAGACCCTCTTGGCGGTCAGGGCGTCGAAGACGTCCGCCACCGCCGCGATCCGCGCCTCGATCGAGATAGCCGTCCCGTTCAGATTATCCGGATACCCACCGCCGTTGTAGCGTTCATGGTGCTTCCGGATGACATCAAGTGAGCGGCGGTCCGTGATTCCATTGGATGCCGCGAGCTCCTCGCCCAGCTCCGGGTGCTTCTTCATGATGGCGAACTCGCCCTCCTCCAGCTTGCCCGGTTTGTTCAGCACCTCGAGGGGAACTTTCGCCTTCCCGAGGTCGTGCAGGATGCCGCCGATAGCCATAAACTCCGCCAACTCGGTCCTGCCCGGGTAAAGGCGCTCCGCCAGAAAACTCGAGAGGAGGGCGACGTTCAGGGAGTGGACGCTCGTGTATTCGTCCCAGCTCCGGACCTGCCCCAGACAGAACATCAGCTGGGGGGCCCCCGAGATCCTCCGGGCAAGGGTGCGCCCCTGGTCCGCGAGGTTCCGGACATCCTCGGCCGTGCACTGCCCCTGTTTGATGCGGCTGAATACGTCCTCCACCCGCGAGACCGTCTGACGCGCCAGTTCCGGATCCAGAGGGATGATCGCGGGATCCGCCACCTTCAGATAATCCTCGAGGTTCTTCAGATCAGAATTTCCGGGCAGAACGACCGGTATAACATGGATATTGGAGCGGCGCAGCTTCGCCTCGATCTTGTCGATCGAGGATGCCAAGGACGACAGAGGAGTCCCCCGCGGAAGGAGGATCCCCCCGGACTCCCCTATGATGTCGTCGGCCACCTCGGCCACGCCGGAACAAAAACTGTGCAGATCCGCGAGCGGGATGTCCCGCCGAATTTTTGCCTCGGTGCTCTGTGTCCGTTCTTCCATAACTCACCCCTCCGCGAGACGGGGAAGACATCGCCGGCAAGCCGGCTCAATCACTTCTCGCATCATAGATCTGGGACCTGATTCCGTTCCGTTAGACTTATCCAAATTCCCCTCGGGGAACTCTCCCCGCCTCAGGAAGTACTCCAACTCACCTGACAAGGACCCGTTGGTACAACCTCAAATATTCTACCTCATTCTCCGGGAAAAACGACCCTGTGCCAAGAGAGAAATACTGATCCTTCCCGATGGAAATGGTCCGGCATCCCGATATTATAATCTACGGTCGAAGGGATGTTGAAGGGGTCTCTTTCTTCGCTGCACCCTCCTGCCCGACGAACGATCCAGACCGGTTTCCAGGAAAGGTGAGGCCCCGCATGGACCATGAATTCTCCTGTACCTCCGTTGATGCTCCGACTGCCGTTTCCGAACCCCGGCCCCATTCCTCCGTCCGCATGGTTTCTGGAATCCGGATGTGGCTTGCCGATGCGGCCTTGTTGGCCTGCGCCTTTCTATGGGGACTCGGCTTCGTCGCCATGAAGTCCGGGCTCTCCATCTACTCCACGTGGTGGCTGCTCTTCCTGCGATTCGGAGGCGGAACGCTCTTGATACTGCTTTTCTTCGCCAAACGCATACGAAGGGCCTCCGGCAGGGACCTCCTTGGGGGTGCCGTCATCGGCCTGTTCCTCTTCATCGGTATGGGGCTCCAGACCCTCGGCCTGAACTACACCGCGGCGGGCAGACAGGCATTCCTCATCGCGGGTTACGTGGTCCTCGTCCCCCTGCTCTTGTGGGCCTTACGAAGGCTCTTCCCCGGATGGCTCACCTTGGCGTCGGCCCTCATCTGCTTCATCGGCATGGGACTTCTGACGTCGGACCTCTCCGGGCCGATGAACTCCGGAGACATCCTGACCATCGCCTCGACGTTCATGTTCGCAGGACAGATTATCTCCATCGGGCACTATGCCGCCCACGGGGACCCCATCGTGCTCACCTTCGTACAGTTCCTGGTGACCGCTGCCCTGTCGGCATTGACGGGGCTCATCTCCCATGATCCCTTCGTATGGCAGGGCACCCGAGGGCTCATCGAGGTCGGCTTCGCCACTTTTTTTGCAACGTTCGCCTGTTTCCTGATCCAGAACTGCGCGCAGAAGTTCACCCTGCCCAGCCATGCCGCTCTCCTGCTCGGGCTCGAGTCCGTGTTCGGGCTGCTTGGCGGCATCTTCCTTCTGGGCGAGGTCTTCACAGTCCGAATGGCGGTCGGCTGTCTCCTGATCTTCTCCTCCGTGATCGCCGTCGAGCTGGCGCCGCTTCTCCGCGTTTCTAGGGTTTCCGGTGAAACCCGCGGATGCCCTTCCCCGTAGCCCCATCGGGTCGCCAGGTGTCGGGATAATGCCTGCCTTGCGAAAGGAGGCCCGGGGAATGAGCCCCGAGCCTCCTCTTTTCTTTTAGTGGTCGGGGCGAGAGGATTTGAACCTCCGACCTCTTGGTCCCGAACCAAGCGCGCTAACCAGGCTGCGCTACGCCCCGAAAGATTCCTCTCCGGCTCTCGAGTAGGGAGACATCCTGTCCCCGCTCCGCGCCACGTAAGGAACGAGGGGAATTTTAACACGTTCCCCACCTCTCGTCAAACAAGGGAAAGGTCGATCGTCGCCCTTCTGTAACAGTCTGGCTGCGCTAACTCTTTGATCCTCTGGAGGGTCTGCGAAGTTGACGCGACGGTGGTATTTTCCTCCGCCGACAGCTCCGAGGGAAAATCAAAGGAAAATCAGAAAAGCGGCGGCCGAGCCCACCGAGGCGACGAGAGCGGTTCGTGCCCAGGAAAGTCGCATCGCACGGCAGATCCAGAGGAACAGGAGCCCCGCCCCGCACCACGACAGGAAGGGCCCCCATGAAACCGTCCAGGGAACGAGGAAGACAAGCCCATTCGCCAGCAGCGCCCAAAGGGAAAAGGCCCCCTCCGCCGCATCCAGCAGCCACGGCGTCAGGGGCAGCCCGGCCAGATGCAGAAGGGCCACGGCCGAGGTCAGGGAGAACGCGAGCGAAAAGAAGCCGGGCGCAAGGAGGTTCAAAATCAGCCCCGCCAGGGGGACGCTCCCGAAGGTATAGGAGGTCTGAGGAAAGGAGATGAGCCAGATGGAGGGGCTGAGCACGATCCAGAAGGTCATTCCCCGCAGGCTCCCCTCCTCGAGGACCGCGGCGATGAGGAGAGCGGCCAGGACGGACAGGCGCCAGCCCACGTTCCAGAATAGATGGGGCGAGAACAGGAGGAGGCTTACTGCGGCAACGGCCACGGAGTTTACGGGGCTTCGCGGCCGTCCGAGGAGCTCCGCCAACAGGGCGGCCTGGATCATCGCGCCGGCACGCAGGGCGCTTGGCGCGGCCCCGGTCAAGAGAATGTAGACCCACAGGAGCAGGGAGAGCAGGGGAATCCGCAAGGGGCATCGCCGAAGGAGCAGTGAGGCGGAAAACACGACGATCCCCACGTGGAACCCCGATACGGCGAGAAGATGGCTGGTCCCCCACGCACGATGCGCCTCGTTCAGGGATGCGTCCCGATAGCCTATCCAGGCGGCGCGAAGGTAGGCCCCAGTCAGAGCGGGAATGTGGATGGTCAGGAGGCGGGAGACCTCATAGCGAAGGCGGTGAAGATTCCAGGGTTGTTTCGGCGTGGGTTCGAGCCTGGAGGCTGCAAGCCATGCCGTAACGCCGTAGCCCCTCCAGAAACGTTCCTCGTCGAAGCCCGTCCCGACCGCACGGCGGAGGGGACGGGAGATCCCCTCCGCCGTAAGGCGCATCCCCTCGGTCACGGTGGCGAAGGGAAGGCGGAGAAGGAAACGCCCCTGCGGGGTATCGAAGACCGCCACGTAGGTTCGCCCCCAGGGCCGGACCGAGGTCACGGTCCCCTCCGTTCGGACGCTCACGAGGTCAGGAAGAGGGCGGTACAGTACGCAGACAATCCTGATGGAGGCCAACAGCGTTAGAAGAAGTACGAGGGCGAACAAGGGCCACTGCCCCCGCTCCTCCCTCCGAAAGGAACACAGCAGCACGCCTGCCGCCGTGAGCAGCGCGAGGACCGGAAGAAGAACGGGACCGGCCTCCTCCTCGAGCCCCATCGCCGCAATCAGGCCAGCCAGGATTGCCAGAAAGGGGGCTCGTACCAGGATCGTCATATTTTTTGTCGTTTGTCGCTTGCTGCTCGGGGGGCAAGTCAGGGGCCGACCGTCGCCCGATCCCGGAATCCCTCGAGCTTCGCGGGCCCGATACCCCGAACCTGGACGAGCTCCTCGACGCTTCGGAATGGGCCGTTCCGCTCCCGGTACTCGACGATCCTCCTGGCCAGTGCGGGCCCTATGCCCCGCAAAGCCGTCAGCTCCGTCTCCGAAGCGCGGTTTACATCGATCAGGCCGCCGGACTTCGAGTAAGGAACCCCGGACGGAGGGCCGATGCGGACCGTCGGAGCCGCAATCACAAGGGCCTCCTGAGGCTGACGCTCCCCCTTGCGCGGCACATGTACGTGCATCCCATCCGCCAAGGGCTGAGCGAGGTTGACGGCGACCGGGTCCGCAAAACCGTCGAATCCTCCCGCCGCGTCGACGAGGTGGACCACACGCGCACCAGGAGGCAGGCGATAGACGCCTGGACGGCGGACGCTGCCCGTGACATAAAGGAACCATTCCCCAGATGCGGGTTGAGTGGGCTGAGCGGATGGATCGGAGGAATCGGCTTCCCGAGACGATGAAGCAGGCGTTCCGCCGTGCTCCTGAGGCTGTGGAACCCTGATGTCCCGAGTGTCGGAAGACGACGGAAGGGAGGAAAGGTGCTCCCGCACGGAGGGCAGCCCCCGAACCAGAAGCCCTGCTGCCAAAAAGCAGATCGTACCTACGGCGGCGCAGAACGCACCCCGATGTCTCTCCCAGAGAGTCCGCAACATTCTAACCCACCTCCTCGATTTGGAACCCTAGGAAATCTCGTCCTTTGCAGGCGTTGGGGTTGAAACGGCGGTCCCGTTGGACCAAAGGGAGACGGCCAGCCACAGGACCTCCAGAGGCAGCGCTGCCAGCAGGATCCAATGCGAAAAGCCCAGCCCCTCGAGGAGCCCCTCGGCCCTCAGTCCATCGATGGACAGGCGCATGATGGAATAGAGGATCAATCCCAGCGGGGTGATCACGGAGGCACTCCCCAACATCTTCTCTCGGCTCCTGTGTCGCAGGGTGAAGTGCTCGCCGGTTAAAAGGATCACGAGGATCGCCAGAGAGGCGACGGAGTAGTAGATCTGGGTGGGGTGGCGCATTACGGACGCCGGGTCATAGGGGAAGTGCACTCCGAAACGATGCAGCGTGGGGATCCCGACGCAGCATCCGTTGAAGAAGCACCCCCATCGTCCCAGGGCCATCGTGAAGATCGCCGGGGGGGCGACGACGTCGCAAAGCCGCTGGAAGGGCAGCTTCGGATTACGCCAGCAGAGGAGAAACGCGGCCAGAAAGGCCCCCGTAAACGCCCCCACCTCCGAAAGGCCTCCATGGCGAAGGTCCAGGAGCAGAGAGGGGTCTTCATAATAGGCATCGAAGTTCCAGAGGTACTCGAAGGCCCGCGCGCCAAGGAGCATTGCGAAGAACGCCCACCCGATCACGCGCCGGGCCTCACTGTCGTCCACCCCGTAGAGCCGGAAACGCCGAATGCTCCAGAGCATCGCCAGGGAGAGCGCCAGCATCCAGAAAACATAGTAAGTATCGAGAGTTATCGGCCCAATCTTTATGAGAACGGGGAACATGGTAAGCCCGACTCGGTCAGCGGCGCCTGCGGCGGTGCGGGAAACGCGACGATGCGGACCTGTAGTCGCCCCCCTCCTGGAGTTGGGCGGCATCGATCTTTGGCATGACGACCACCTTACGCTCCGGGGCCTCCCCCACCGACTCGGTCTTGACGTCCTCCCGATCCTTGAGGGAGGTGTGAATCACCCAACGCTCCCAGCTGAGCATGGGGTCGAGGCGAATGGGGACCCCATACTCCACAACCTGCCTGGCCGTCGCCTCGGCCAGGCGCTCCAGGCTGCGTATCCTGCGTTCCCTGTAGCCGTTACTGTCAAGACGGACGCGGGGCTGAGACCCGGGGTCGCGCAGGGCAAGGTTCAGCAGGTACTCCATGGACTTAAGGCCGTCGCCGTTTCTACCGACCAGAATTTCCGCATCCTGCCCCTCTATGTCGACGACGTTTTCCTCCTCGCGAAGAATCGTTTCGGCACGAAGGTCCATAAGCTCCAGCAGGTCGTCCACGAAGTCTCGCCCCCTGCTAAGCAGGGAGCGCTCGGGCAGGGTCACCTCAACCTTGAGTTTTTTGCCAAACAGTCCTAAAAAGCCCTTTTCGGAGCCGATCACCTCGGACCGGAGCTCCTCCGCGGGAACGCCCCATTGCCGAGAGGCCAGAGCCAGCGCTTCCTCAACGGTGTTCACGTCGAAAACAAGATGTTTGTCGTCAGTAACATGTCTATCGTCGGTCATGGAAAAAACCTTCTTTCCTCAATTCGTCCTTTCAAATCCACCTCGAATCCATCCCTGCCCCTCCCCGCATCGTAACGCTCATGCTCCAGATTTGTGCGTCGGCTTCTCCTGGAAGAGAGCCGGTTTTTCCTGCATCTCCTGGCTGGTCCTGCGGATGACGCGCAGCTGATGAACCACTCCGAGCAGGGAGGAGACGCCCCAGTAGAGTAGAACCCCTCCGGGCAGGCTGAGACAGATAAAAGTCAGAAAAATGGGCATGAACCAGCTCATCATGGCCATTTGTGGGTTCCCTGAGGCGGAAATGTGCTGCTGGTACCAGGTAAGGAACGCGATGATCAAAAGAAGAATGGTGTTGGGAAGCCACACGCCCAGGTTGGAGAAGAGCAGCGAGGGATTGGTGAGCGCGGAAAAAAACACCATGACGAAGCCAAGCTGGCTGTTCGGAATGGGGACTCCGGCCTCATCCACCAGGTTGATGGCCTTGGCGATGGTTGTCAGGACCGATCCATCGAGCTGGACGGACAAGAACGTGGCGTCGGTAAAGCCATGACGGGACAGGGCACTGTAGAGCAGGATGAAGATGGGAAGCTGGATGAGCAGGGGCAGGCACCCCGCAGCGGGGTTGACCTTGTGCTCCTTATAAAGGGACATCACCTCTCGGTTCAACGTCTCCTTGTCGTCCTTGTACTTCTCCTGCAGGACCTTCATCATAGGCTGGAGCTTCTGCATCCTCTGCATACTGACCATCTGTTTCTGTGTCAGGGGATGCATGGCGATGCGAACCAGGATCGTCAGGAGTATAATCGCCAGCCCCCAGGAGTTCGTCAGCAGGTAAAGGCTTTCCAGAAGCCATGTCATGAAATTTCCGGCCTGTGTCCACAAATAACTCAAAAAAGTTCACCATCCCTATCCGACTTGGCAGAACCACAACGTCTCGGAGGGGGATCGTAGCCCCCCTTGTGCCATGGGCCGCACTTCAAAAGGCGCCGAAGCGTCATCCATACCCCCATGAAAAAGCCCCATTCCTGGAACACAATAAGCGCGTACTGGGAACAGGATGGGTAAAAACGACATCGGTGTCCCAGCAGAGGCGATATGAAACGCTGATACCCTCGAATCAGCAGCACCGCCAGAACTGCGGCGGGGCTGCCACAGCATCGCCGACGGCGCGGCTCCGGCGGATGCTCAGGGGACACGGCGCAAGACGGGCGAGTCCCAGTCCGCTCCATCCCACCCATCGAGCAAAAGGCCCTGACGCTGCAGGAGCCTGGTCATATCATGCCAGACGGCAAGGGCGGAGGCACCAAGAGCCCGGTCCTTCAGGGAGAGAACGAGCATCACATCGGAGACCACCCAGGGTATCAGACGCCGAAAGGCCTCGCGCAGAACACGGCGTCCCCTGTTGCGGACATGGGCCTTCCCCTGCCGCTTGCCCACCGCATACCCCACGCGTAATCCGAGTTGCCCCGGACACCTCAAAAATAACAACCGCACCAGATCTCCCTGGACGCGAAGACCGGTGCGGAAGATGAGGTCGAACTCCCGACCTTTCCTCAGGGTTACGCCATGGTCAGGCACTTGCGGCCCTTGCGCCTTCGGTTGCGAAGAATTTTGCGCCCCGAGGGAGAGGAAGAACGGGCGAGAAAACCAATCTTCCTCTTACGCGGCTTTCTGTGCGGCTGGAAGGTCCCCTTATCCATAAATAATGCCTCCTTACTGTCTATCCTATCCGAACGAAAACACTATCGAAAGCGAAAGGATTTCATATAGAGCCCAAAACGGCTCGAGACAACAAAATAAGCTATGCAGCAAGCACATAAACTGAGGTAGTATAGCATAAACTCTGAGATTTGGACAATAACCTCTTCTTATGGCACGGTCACAGGGACTGGTCCCGGATGAAGCTCGGCCAGGAATCCTCGATCGAAACCTCATAGGCCTCGAAGATGGTCAAGTTGGAAGCGTCGTCAACATGCACCACGTCCTCAAAGCCTCCGAGCACCTCGGCCCCCGACCAGTTCTCCACGTCAAAAAATTTGTTGTGCGAATAGATGACGCTCATCATAACCTCCCGGGCATCAGCCCTCAAGACGGGATACGGCCTCCTCGCGCCCCAGAGCGAGCAGGACCAGCGGCAGCGCAGCTCCTCGTTCCCGCCCCGTCAGCAGGAGCCTCAAGGGATGGAAGAACTCCCTCCCCCTCATCCCCCGTTCCTTCATGAACGTGCGCAGCAGGCCGTTCAACTCCTCCTCGTTCCAGGGCTCCAGTTCCCCCAGTGCAGATGCCAGGACCGGCATCCACTCCGTCCTCTCGCCGGCCGGCCGCTCCACGAGAAACGCCAGGGCCTGCTCCAGCTCCCCCGTAAGGGGATGCTCGTCCAGAAGGTCCCCTATCAGAACGTCGATTCGGTCCCCAAGGACCCCGAAACGGGGGTCCCGCTCCGCAATCTCCTGCCGGATGCGGGCCGTCCCCCTTCGGCGCATCGCCTCCCTCTGCCAGTGCAACAGGTGGGACTCGTCGTGCAGGGGGGAGGAGCGGGAGATACGGTCGAGAGAAAAGGCGCCGGCGAGTGATTCCAACGAGAACGGGGAGACGGCGTCCCCGGGGAACCAGCTCAGGGTCGCCAGATAGGCGACAAGCCCCTCGGGGAGAAACCCCCGCTCCCGGTATTCCCGGATGGAGGTCGAGCCCGTCCGCTTGCTGAGCTTCTGCCGGTCCGCCGACAGGATCATGGGGATGTGCGCAAAGACGGGACGGGGGCAGCCCAGTCGGTCCAGGATCGCCAACTGGCGCGCCGTGTTGGGGACGTGCTCGTCCCCCCGCACCACATGTGTGATCTCCATCGCGAGGTCGTCCACGGCGGAGGCGAAGAGATAGGTGGGCATGCCGTCGCTCCGCTCCAGGACGAAGTCCCCGATGGTCCCCGCCGGGAAGACCTGACGGCCCCGCACCGCGTCCTCGAAGACGATGGGCTCGCTCCCCAGCGCAAAACGCCAGCACGGCTTTTCACCGGAGGCGATGCGGAGCTCGACCTCTCCGGAGGACAGCGCCCGGCAGCGCCCGTCGTAGCGCGGCGGCTCGCCTCGGGCCGCCTGCTCCCGGCGCAGGGTGCCGAGCCGCTCGTCCGAGCAGAAGCAGGGGTAGACAGCGCCCACCTCGCGAAGCCGGCTCATCCACTCCGCATAGAGTCCGAGGCGCTCGCTCTGCCGGCAGGGGACGCCTCCGCCGTCCGGCCCCTCGTCCCAATCCAGCCCAAGCCAGCGAAGGTCCTCCATCAGCTCGAGCTCGAACTCCCTGCGCGAGCGCTCCGCGTCCGTGTCGTCGATCCGAAGGACAAACCGCCCCCCCGCCGAGCGGGCGAGCAGGAAATTGAAGAGCGCCGTCCGGGCCCCTCCGATGTGGAGCTCCCCCGTGGGTGAGGGGGCAAAGCGCGTCCGGATCACTCCCCCACCCCCTCGCGGGTCAGGGTCGCGGCCGCCCAGCAGGTCATGGAGCGCCCCAGGCCGGGGTCGCCCGTCCCCTCCGCGGACTTCGCCTTGACGTTGACGCAGTTCGGGCCTCCGGGGCTCAGCAGCGCCGAGAGCCGGGACCGCATCTCGGGCAGATGGACGTTCAATCGCGGTACCTGGGCCTGGATCACCGCATCCACCCAGACGACGGTCCAGTGCTCCTCCCGGACCCTCTCCACGACGCGCCGCAGCAACTCCATGCTGTCCGCGTCCCGATAGGCCTCGTCCGAGGCGGGGAACAGATTGCCGATATCCGGCAGGCCCGCCGCCCCGAGCAGGGCGTCCGAGACGGCATGGGCCAGGAGGTCCGCGTCCGAGTGCCCGAGAAGCCCCAGGGGGGAGTCCCCGATGCGGACCCCTCCCAGGATCAGCGGCCGATCCGGAACCAGGCGGTGCACGTCGTACCCCAGGCCGGTACGGACCGCCGCCCCTCCGCAATCATGGGCCAGAGCCCTCGCCATCCGCAGATCCTCCGGCCACGTAACCTTGAAATTCAAGCGCTCCCCCTCCAGACATCGAAGCTCCAGCCCCGCGGCAAGCCAGGCCTCGGCCTCGTCCTTGACGGACGCCCCGTACCTCTCCAGGACGGACTCCAGCCTTTTGCGAAAAAAGGACTGTGGCGTCTGGGTCGTGAAGAGCCCCTCGCGGTTCACGGCGCCGACGCGGCCCTCCGCGTCGATGCGCTTGACCGCCTCGGCGACCGGCAGTACGGGGACGGCCCCGAATCGCTCGTCCGTCGCCTCCATCAGCTTTCCCAGCAGGTCCCCGCTCACGAGGGGACGGGCCGCATCATGCACCATCACATAATCGCACGAGCAGGCCGCAAGGCCGTTCATGACGGAATCCGGCCGCGAGGCCCCCCCCCCGGCCAGACGGAGCGGGACGGGACCGGCCTCCGGCCAGGGCTGAGGAACGACCTCACCGCGGGGAAGGACCAGGACGACCTCCGCAATCCCGTCGCGCCATAGCGATGCCGCCAAGTCCGCGCTCCAGCGCCACAGCGGCCGGCCCCCCAGGAGCCGAAACTGCTTCCTCTCCCCGCCGATGCGGCTCCCGCTCCCTCCCGCAACGATCAGAAACGAAAAACGCTTCACAGTATCGTCCTCATGATCTCATCCTCGTGTCCTCGTGCTCTCATCACTGTTTATGATCTCGTCCTTACGGCTCCGCACCCGTCAGTCCCGCAGGGCCGTCGTCCGGGACTCGAGCGCCGTATGGAGCGTCATGCGGTCCGCAAACTCTATGGATCCTCCGACGGGGAGCCCGAAGGCAAGACGCGTGACCCTGAGCTTTCCTCCCGATCTTTCCTCCGGGCCGTCGAGCCCCCGCAGGATGTCCAGAAGGGCATAGTAGGTGAGGTCCCCCTCCATGCGGGGGTTCGTCGCAATGATGACCTCCTCGGCCCTCAGGTCCTGGATGTGCCTCAGAAGGAACTCCACGCTCTCCGGGCTCAGGTCCTCGTCGTCGAACGGGGAGACCCTGCCCCCCAGCACGTGATAGAGCCCGTTGTAGATGCCGGCCTGTTCGAAGGAGACGAGGTCGTCGATGTTCTCCACGACGCAGAGCGTCCTGCGGTCCCGCAGGGCGTCGCGGCATATCGGGCAGGGGTCCCCGTCCGATATGTTTCCGCACTCGCTGCAGGTGTGGAGGTCGTCCTTGAGGGAGGCGATGCCCGCGCCAAGCTCCCTGAGCTGCGCGGTGTCCTGCTTCAGAAGGTAGAAGACCATCCTCCGAGCGCTCTTGTTCCCCACGCCCGGGAACTTCGTGAAATGGGAGATCAGGCGGGCGATCGGGTCCAAGGAGCGCGCCCTAGAAGCCCAGCCCCAGCGAGCCCAGGGCCCCGGTGACGGCGCCCATCCGGGCGTTCGCCAGTTCCTTGCTCTTCAGCAGCCCCTCGTTGACCGCCGCAGTCACCAGGTCCTCCAGCATCTCCCGCTCCTCGGGCTTGATCACCTCGGGGTCGATGCGGATCTCCACCAGGGCGCCCTGCCCCGTAAAGACGGCCTTGACCATCCCGCCGCCGACGCTGGCCTCGACGGTCTCCTCCCCAAGCTTCTCCTGGATCTCCATCATCTGGGCCTGCATCCTCTGGGCCTGCTTCATCATGTTGTTCAGCTTCACCTGAAAAAGACCTCCTAAATTATCCTAAATTAGTGGTGATATCCCGTCCCCGCCAGGATCGAAAAGGCGCGGTACAGCTGCTCGGCGAGGAAGAGGAAACACATCTCGTGCGTAAACGTCATGCGGGAGAGGGACAGGGAGGCGTCGGCCCGGTCCCCCAGCCCGCGGCTCGTGCCCCAGGGACCGCCGACGACCATCACCACGCGTCCCGCCGTCGCCTCCATCCTCTCGGAGAGAAAGGAGGCCAGCTCCCGGCTGGTCCGTTCCGTCCCATCCTCCCGAAGCAGCACGACGCAGTCCCGAGGCCGGATGCGCTTCAAAAGCTCCTGCCCCTCGCGCTCGACCGCCTCCGCCGGCCGGCCGGCAGCAACATCGGGTACCCGTTCCACGCCGACGAGCCCCGCGGGCCGAATCCGCGCCAGATACTCGTCCGCCAGCGAGGCCAGCCTTTTCTCCCTGGGCCTGCCGACGGCCAGGACGACGATCTTCATTGTTTACGTCGTGACGTCGCGCTTGCGCCGCGCCGAACCTGTGCTCAGCGAGGCGCCCCTCTCCCGTACAGCCCCAGGCGCGTCGCCAGGACGCGGAGGACGAAGGACGCCAGCCTCAGGTCCCGACTCCAGCGGCCCGGCTCCTGACAGAGCCGGTAGAACCATTCCATCCCGATCCTCTGCACCAGGGCCGGAGCCCGGGAGAGGCGGCCGGCAAACACGTCGAAAGCGCCCCCCACCCCTACCGCCAGGAGGCCGCCCAGTCGTTTTTTATGAAGCGCAACCCACTTCTCCTGCCGGGGGAGGCCCATCGCAACCAGGAGGATGCGCGCGCCGCTCGACGCGACGGCGTCGGCCACGGCCGTGTCCTCGACGTCGAAGTACCCGTCCCGCGCGCCCGCGACGATCAGCCCGGGACAGCGCACCGAGAGGGCCTCCGCACAGGCCGCGGCCGTGTCCCCCTTGGCGCCCAGAAAGTATACGGGCCACTCCTCGACCGCCGCGACGCGGCAGAGCTGCTCGGCAAAATCGATCCCCGTCACCCGTTCCTGCAGGGACATGCCCAGAAAACGCATTCCCCAGAGGAGCCCGACCCCATCCGCCAGGACCATGGAGGCATCGCCGAGGGCCGCCCGGTAGCCGGGGTCCCGCACGGCCTCCTCCATCCCCAGGGCGTTGACGGTCGCGACGAGGCGGGCCTCCTCCCCGGGGCTCAGAATCAGTCCCCGCGCCCGGGACACCGCGTAATTCATGGAGACGTTGTCGATCCGAACACCCCAGAGCGACGGCTTCTCCCCATTCATCGGCGACCGGGACCGGCGGCGCAGCAGGAGGGGCAGCACCACCCCCAGGGAACAGAGCCCGGCGGCCAGCCACCAACCCCAGGCCCGGTAGGTCGTCGGGGACTGGAGGAGCGCCGCGGCGATGCTCACGAGCGCACAGAGCCCCGCGACGAACCGAACGGCGTCGGGGTGCTCGAGGCCCCGGGCGATCATGCGGCGGTAAAGCCGTTCCGTCCCGTAGGGATGCTCCGTGAAGAACATGCTGGCCCAGTGCAGCGAGACCTCCGCCAGGGGGATCGCGAAGAGCCCCAGGGAGAGAAAGAGCATGGAGCTGAAGACGATGCCCTTGCTACCGCCCAGCACCGCCGTCCCGGCCGCGAGGACGCTCCACATCGCGGACATGGCGTGCCCCGCCTGCCTGTAGGCATTGCCGAACCGGCTCCAGAAGGCGCCAAGCAGGGCCATCCCCGAAAAGGCCATGAAAAACGCATCGGCCGCGGGTCGCCCCATCAGCAGCACCGCCATGAGCATGAGCGAGAACGTGACGGCGAGGATATGGCCCAGCAACCCCGGAATCTCGTCCAGATGACGGAACAACAGGGGAAACAGGGTGAACCAGAGGGTCGTGGCGACCAGCGAGGCCAGGGGCGTCAGGTAGACGTACTCCCCATCCGCGAACCTCAGGAAGGCGATCGAGGGACCGGCAAGCGCGCAGAAGAGGCCGATCAGAAGGTAGCCCAGGCGCCAGCGCCGGTCGGAGTACAGGTCCTCGCCAAGGCCTGCGACCCCGGCCAGAAAGGCGCCTCCCACCACGATACGGGCGTTGGCGTCGCCAAACCACAGCGCCATGAGCATCCAGCACCCCGCCAGCAGAAGGTCGCGAAAATAGCCATACTGGCGGGGCTCCAGCATCCGCTTTGCACAATACTGTACCCCGACGCAGAGCAGAGCCGCGGCGCCGCACCCCGCCACCATCTCCGCATAGCCGGCCACCGAGACGCCCCCTAGCCCCTTCGGAGCTCGGTCACGCCGCCCATATAGGGGACGAGCGCCTCCGGGATCCTGATGCTTCCGTCCTGCTCCTGGCCGTTCTCCAGAACGGCAATCAACGCCCGTCCGATAGCCACGCCGGATCCGTTGAGGGTGTGGACGAAGCGGGGCCGTCCCCCGCCGGCCGGCCGGTAGCGCGTATCCATGCGGCGGGCCTGGAAATCCTCGCAGTTGCTGCAGGAGCTGATCTCACGGTACTTGCCCTGAGAGGGAAGCCACACCTCGAGGTCGTAGGTCTTGGCTGCCCCGAACCCGATGTCGCCAGAGCAGAGCGCCACGACGCGGTAGGGCAGTTCCAGAAGCTGCAGCACCTTCTCCGCGTTCGCAGTCAGCTTCTCCAGCTCCTCGTAGCTCGTCTCCGGCGTGCAGAGCTTGACCAGCTCCACCTTGTCGAACTGATGCTGACGCAACATCCCCCGGACGTCGCGCCCCGCCGAGCCGGCCTCCCGGCGGAAGCACGGGGTATAGGCCGTGTAATATTTCGGAAGGTCGGACTCCTCCAGGATCGTCCCCCGGTGCAGATTCGTCAGGGGCACCTCCGCGGTCGGGATCATCCAGAGGTCCTCCCCCTCGATCCGATAGAGGTCCTCCGCGAACTTCGGAAGCTGTCCCGTCCCCTCCAGGATCTCGGAGCGTACCATGAAGGGCGGCTCCATCTCCGTGTAGCCGTGTCGGGTGGTGTGCAGGTCCAGCATAAAGGAGATCAGCGCCCGCTCCATCCGGGCTCCCATGCCCCTCAGAAGGGTGAACCGGCTCTGGGCCAGCATGACGCCCTTCTCGAAGTCCATGATCCCCAGCTCCTCGGCCAGCTCCCAATGGGGCTTGGGCTCGAAGCCGAAGTCCTTCGGCGCGCCCCAGGAGCGCACCACGGGATTGTCGTTCTCGTCCACGCCCACAGGCGTGCTCTCGTGCAGGCGGTTGGGCAGGGCCATCAGGATGCGGTCCAGCTCGTCCTCGACCTCCGCGAGGGCGGAATCCCGCTCCCGGATGCCGTCCCCCATGAGGCGTATCTCCTCCATGAGGGCGGACGCGTCCGTCCCCGACCGCTTCGCCTCCCCTACCTTACGGGACCCCTCGTTCCTCCGGGCCTTCAGTTCCTCGGCCTCGGTGATCAGCCTGCGGCGCCTCCCGTCCAGCGACTCCAGAACACCGAGGTCGAAATCGTGCCGCCGGTTCCTCAGACAGCGTTCCGCCTCCTCGCGGTTCGCGAGGATCCAACGCAGGTCAAGCATCACGCAGCCCCCCCTTCGTTCCCCCGGAAAGGCGGATGTTCCTCAGCAGGTTGGCCATCTCGATCGCGGTGTGCGCGCTGTCCGCCCCCTTGTTGCCCGCCTTGCTGCCCGCGCGGAGCAGAGCCTGCTCCAGGGTGTCGCAGGTCAGGACGCCGAAGACCACCGGCACCCGGTGCTCCAGCCCCACCTGCGCCAGCCCCTTCGACATCTCGGCGGAGACGTAGTCGAAGTGCGGCGTGTCACCCCGTATGACCGCCCCCAGGGCGATGATTGCGTCGTACTTACCGCTCAGGGCCAGCTCCTTGGCCGCCAGGGGCAGCTCCCAGGCACCCGGGACCCTGAAGACCTCCACGGCCTGATGGGACACGTCGTGGCGCAGAAGCGCGTCCTTCGCCCCCTCCAGCAGCTTTTCGGAGATCAGGTCGTTGAATCGGGAGACCACGATCGCCACGGAAAGCCCCGTTCCCAGCAATTTTCCCTCTATCGTCCGCATCGCAGATAAGCCTCCTTAAACGACTTAACTCAGGGGCTCCGCCCCCGAACCCCCGCCAAGGGAGCAAGCTCCCTTGGATCCCCTACAGGTAAAAAAGAAAAAACACGCTCAGACCCCGTGCAGCACGTGCCCCATCCGCAGCTCCTTGGTCCGCATATACCTCTCGTTGTACTCGTTCGGCTCGATCACCAGAGGAACCCGGTCCACGATCTCCAGCCCGTACCCCCCAAGGCCAATAACCTTCTTCGGGTTATTCGTCAGCAGCCGAATCCGCCTCAACCCAAGGTCCATGAGGATCTGTGCCCCCGTTCCGTAGTCCCGGAGGTCCGGGGGGAAGCCCAGTGCCACATTAGCGTCGACCGTATCCAGCCCCTCGTCCTGCAGCCGGTAGGCCCTCAGCTTGTTGAGCAGGCCGATACCGCGCCCCTCCTGCCGCATGTAGAGCAGAACGCCCGCGCCCTCCCTCTCGATCATGGATAGGGCCGCATGAAGTTGTGGACCGCAGTCGCAGCGCAGGGAACCGAAGATATCCCCGGTGAAGCACTCGCTGTGCACCCGCACCAGGACGGGGTCCGTCCCCAAGATATCCCCCTTGACCAGCGCGACGTGGGTATGCGCGTCGTCGTCCTGCAATTTGCTGCGGTAGGCGTGGACGCAAAAGAGGCCGAACTCCGTCGGGAGGTTGACCTCAACCCGCTTTTCGACCAGCTTCTCACGGGCGCACCGCCAGGCGATGAGGTCCTTCACCGCGATGAACTTCAGCCCATGCCGTTTCGCGAACGCGACTAGGTCCGAAAGCCGCGCCATGGTCCCGTCGTCGTTCATCACCCCGCAGCAAAGCCCGGCGGCGGGCAGCCCGGCCAGGCGCACAAGGTCGACCACGGCCTCGGTATGGCCGGCGCGCACCAGGACGCCGCCCTCGCGGGCCTCCTGAGGAAAGAGGTGTCCGGGGCGTAAAAAATCCTCGGGTCGGGCGTCGAGATCGGCCAGGAGACGGGCCGTAAGGGCACGCTCCTCCGCCGAGAGGCCCGTCGTCGTCCCCTCACGGGCGTCCACCGTGACCAGAAATGCGGTAGACTTCCTCTCGGTGTTGTGCGCAGTCAGGGGATCAAGCCGCAGCCTACGGGCGATCTCCCCCGACACGGGGGCACAGATCAGGCCCCGCGCGTACCGGGCCATGAAGTTGACGTTATCCGCCGTCGCGTGCGCCGCGGCCACGATAAGATCGCCCTCGTTATCCCGGTTCTCGTCGTCAGCGACGAGGACCATGCGCCCCCGACGGATGTCCTCGATCGCATCCTCGATCGTGTCGAAGACCGATTCCGCTTCCCGATTCCGAACTTCAATATCCAAGATCCCTCAGCTCCTCGATCGACAGACGCATTCCGGAGCCCCGAGATCCCAGAAGGCGCTCCACGTACTTGCCCAAAATGTCGGTCTCCAGGTTCACGACAGTCCCCACCGCCATCCGCCCCAGGGTACAGGACTCGAGCGTCATCGGAATGAGCCCGACGGAGAAATCCGAGGCGGAGGCGCCGATGACGGTCAGGCTGACGCCGTCCAGCGCGACCGATCCCTTGGGGACGATCCCCCTCAGCAGCGACGGCTCGGCGCCGAAACAGGCCACCCGGGTCCGCCCGGTCCCCGAGAGTCGCCTCAGGACGGCGGTCCCATCGACATGCCCCAGGACCAGGTGCCCGTCCAGCCGGTCCCCCAATGCCATGGCCCGCTCCAGGTTGACGGCGGTCCCTGGCCTCAGATCGGCGAACCACGTGCGCTCCGTGGTCTCCGGCATCATCTCCACGTCGAAGACGTCCCCGTGCAGGGCCACGACGGAAAGGCACACGCCGCTCACCGCCACGGACTGCCCCAGCACCAGATCGGACGCCAGGGCCGGGCACTCGATGGACAGCAAAGAGACCTCCTCCGCCCTGTGGTGGGCGCGCACCGCGCCGACCGCCTCTACAAGCCCGGTGAACATGAAAAGAGCGCCTCCGTCAGAAAATCGGGGCCAACCCGGCGCACCGTCGCGTCCCTCAAAAGGAGGGACTCGGACATGGAGCCCAAACGCAGGCCCGTCCCGACTCCCGGCCCCTCCCCCATGATGCGGCACGAGGTGAAGAGGGCCAGGCTGTCCGCAAGCCCAAGCTCCGCGAACGCCGTCAGGACCTTTGCGCCCCCCTCGACCATGAGGCTCAGGACCCCCTCCTCGGCCAGGGACGACAACACCGCCTCGAGGTCCACCCTCCCGCCGCGCGGGGGCACCCTGCGGACCCGCGCCCCTGCAGCCGTCAGTGCGTCCGCCCTGATGGGGTCCTCACAGCAGGTGAAGATCAGACAACCTCCCAACCCCGTCACCACCTTTGCGGAGACGGGGGTCGACAGACGGGAATCCACCACGACCCGAAGGGGACTTTCGCCCTCCGCATCGCGCACGGTCAACTCGGGATCGTCCTGCAACACCGTCCCCACCCCCACCATGACGGCGTCATGCGAAGCGCGCATCCGATGCGCCCACTGGCGGGCCTCGGGAGCCGTTATCCACCGGCTCTCGCCATGGGGCAACGCCATGCGGCCGTCAAACCCCACCGCGGCCTTGAGCGTCACCCATGGGCGCCCCAGGGCCTGCGCGCGGATAAAACCACGGTTCAGCCAACGGCACTCGGACTCGAGGCACGGTCCATCGACCTCGACGCCCCCCGCGCGCAGGATCTCCAATCCTCTGCGGTTCACCCTGGGGTTGGGGTCCGCCATGCCCACCACGACGCGCGCAACCCCCTCCTCGACGAGGCGGGGCGCGCAGGGCGGCGTCCTGCCGAAATGGCTGCAGGGCTCGAGGTTAACGTAGGCTGTAGCGCCGCGGGCCATCCCACCCCGACAGGCGAGATCCCCAAGCGCGGCAACCTCCGCATGCCCCAAGCCGCAGCGGGCATGATACCCCTCCCCGATCACCTGGCCGTCGCGGACAATCACGCAACCAACCATCGGGTTGGGTGAGACGGCTCCCTGTCCATGGGAGGCCAGGGAGAGCGCTCGGCTCATATAATATTCGTCTATTTTACGAACGGACACGATTTTGTCCATCTCCCTATTTCATGATCCTACTGTTTTCATTATACCGCGGAGGGTGTCCATGAGGAAATTTTTCCGGGTATGGTGTATGATTTACCTTTGTTGTGTTCCGTATTTTCGACATTATCGGCGTTTAAAAGGATTTAAGTTTAGAAGGATTTGAAAAGATTTGAAAGGACGAGGTGAGCCTTCATGAACCGGAACGACTTGGGACGGAATCGTACCGCCCCCCCCCTGCGGCGGATTGTTTTCTTCTTCGTCTGCGCCCTGTTGCTGCTGCCGGGCCGCGCTCCCGCCCTTGCCGCCAGCGCGGCCGAGGACCTTCTGAGGCTGACCGGAAAGCTGACCCCCGGCATGACCGCGAAGGACGCCGAGGATCTTCTGGGGCCTCCAGCGGAGACGGCCCTCGTCGGAGGGGGAACCGACCTCCTTCGCAGCTCCTGGCTGCACGGGGAGATGGGCATCGAAATTTATCTGGTGAAGGATTCGGCCTACAGGATCGATCTCTCCCACCGCTTCGAGCGCAGCATCGACCTGCTGCGAACCATGGATGAGCTGACGCGGCGGGGACAGCAGAAGTACGGTTCCATGCCCCGTTTCGACACGGGCAGGAACGAATACTACTGGATAGCCAGGGGACACCGTTTTTCCTTCTCCCGATACGCACCCGGCACGATACGCGTGCGCCTCAGCGGCGAATAGCTCCTAAATCTATGCTCCAAAAGCAGGGAAGAATGACAATACGTAAATATTTCATCGGTCAGACATATTGCTCTTGCATCTTTGCACGTAATTATGACATAATAATAAACAAAAGAGGAGGCGAAAAAAATGCCGCAAATCCGACCGATCACAGACCTGCGCAACACAAACGAGATTTCCGAGCTTTGCCATGCGAGGAAAGAACCTGTTTTTATCACAAAAAACGGCTACGGCGACTTGGTTGTCTTGAGTATCGAAGCATACGAGGAATTGGTGGAAACCGCATACACAGACTCGGCAATCAGAGAAGCGGAACAGGAAGTTGCGGAGGGCGGAAAACTTCTTGACGCCCATGAATCCTTATCTCACCTCCGAAGGAAGCACAACTTGTGAAATACGCAATCAAAATATATCCCCGCGCATATCGAGATTTAGACGGTATCTATTCCTATATCGCCAAAAATCTTATGGCGCAGGGAACAGCTGAAAATCTGCTTGCTAGCCTGGGGGACGCTATTTTCAGTTTGGAGCAGTTTCCGGAAAGGGAGCCTGTCCGCCGTATCGGGGCCTATGCCAATCAGGGCTATCGTCAATTCTCCGTCAAAAATTATACCATTATTTATCGTGTGTATAAGGAGAGACAAGAGGTGCATATCGTAACCGTGCGCTATTCACAGAGCCAATTCTAATTACCTATTGCATTTGGCTTGACAATCCAGCCACAACAACAAGAACAAATGGAAAAAGGCAAATGGAAAAATGCTTCGTTTTCCACCTTTCATGGCAGGAGGTTTTTTTGTGAGTTCCCTGAGCTTCTTGAGCGCGGTGAAGCGTCGTATGTTTGGAGTTTTACCGACGTTCCTTCTTTCGTTCCTTCTTTTGGCGTTTTTGGAGGGCTTCGCGTCCCTCGACGGCGTCGCGGAGGCCAAAGGTGTCCAGCACATCGGCAGGCGGGATTACGACGTGGTCGTCGCGGGAGGGGGCATCGGAGGCATCTCGGCCGCCATCCAGGCCGCGCGGCTCGGGGCCAGCGTCCTCGTCGTGGAGCCGAGCGATTGGATCGGCGGGCAGGCGACGGCCGCGGGGGTCTCGACGATGGACGACCTCAGCCGCCTTCGCAGCGGGCTCTACCTTGAATTCTTGTCCAAGGTCCAGGAATACTACGAGCCCATGGGCAAGTCCACGGGCACGTGCTACTGGGACGCACGCAGCGTCGCCTTCGAGCCCCACGTTGGGCAGCGCATGCTCTACGAGCTGGTCGACGACGCCCGTGCCGGGGGAAAGAACACCCTGGACATCCTCCTCTCCTCGGAGGTCGCTGAAGTGTCACGGGAGAGGAATACGGTCCGGGGAGTGACGGTGAGGAACGCCGGAGGCATAAGGAAAATCGCCTGCTGCGTCCTCATCGACGCGACGGAGTACGGCGACATCCTGCCCCTGGCCCATGCCGAGTACCGCGCCGGTAACTCCGTCTCCCCCTTCGTCGATCCCAACGCCATGATCCAGGACATCACCTGGGTCGCTGTTGTCCAGAAATACCCCGGGGGCATTCCGGACCACCTGCGCGCGCTCACGCCCCTGCCCGGGTACGAGCTGGCGCGACGCAACTACGAGAGCTACGTCACAAGGGGCGGCATGGACTTCAAGGGCGTCTACCCCGTGAAGCTCCCTGTCAACGTCATCAGCCACAACGCCTACCGCGGCCTTCCCGACTCCTCCAACCACTGGGGGTACGACGCGAACCGCGAGAACTGGCCTCATATATCGAAGTGCGGCGTCAACTGGGGTAACGACTATCCGGGAAAGTACGGCTGGGAGGGGAAACGCGGACTGCCCACGGGCTACCTCGAGAACCTGGACCTTCGCAGGAAGGTGGAGCGGGACGCCCTGATCAAGACCCTTCACTACATCTATTACATGCAGAACGAGCTGGGGGAGAACTGGTCGGTCGCCGACGACGAGTACCGCCATCCCATCCTGCCCAGGGCGGCCGAGGGGCTCCCGGACGAATGGCTGGAGATCGTCCGGCGGATGCCGGCCATCCCCTACGTCCGGGAATCGCGGCGTATCATCGGGAACTATACCCTGACCTCCTCGGAGCTGCTGAAAAACTCCCTAAGCTACCGCGACGGACAGACCAGCCACGAGTTCCCCGACGCCATCGCGATCGGAGGTTACATCCTGGACCTGCACGGCGCAGACACCGACGCGGATATGGAGTGGAAGTTCGACGAGAAGGCGGCCACAGTCCAGGTCAACCGCCCCCGCGGGCCGTTCCAGGTTCCCCTGCGCGCTCTCATCCCCCGAGACATCGATGGGCTCCTGGCGGCCGAGAAGAACCTCTCCATGACGCGCCTCGCCGCCGGGGCCCTGCGCCTCCAGCCCATCTGCATGATGACCGGGCAGGCCGCGGGGGCCCTTGCAGCCCTCTCCGTCCGTGAGGGCGTCCGGCTCCGCGACCTGCCCGCCGTTCGGGTCCAGCGCGCCCTGCTGGAGGCTGGGGTCGCCCTGTCCCTCTGCAGGTACTCGGACGTCCTCCCTGACCACCCCTGCTACAACGCCGTGCAGATAGCCAGCATCCACGGCCTGATCACCCCGATAGAACCGCCCCACGCTCCGTCCTACGACATCAGCGACCTCGACGATCCCGTCCTGGCTATGGCCATCATCAAGGGACGCGACAAGGGGACCTTCGGCATCGACGAAATCCTCACCTGGGCGGAGGCGATCTCCATGATGGAAAGGGCCCGCAAGGCGTCCGGGACATCACTCGGACTCGTCCCTGAGCTCGGGGAGAAGCCCAACGCCTTCGTGAACCGGGGGAGGTTCGCCAAGGCCCTCTGCGATACCTTCGGCTTCTCCGATCTCGAAGCCTTCCCCGAGGTCAAGGAAAAGGGGGCGTTCTTCTCCTTCTCCGAGCATCCCAACGCTCCGGCCGTGGACGCCCTGTCGCCGCACGGCATCCTGGACCTCTACAAATCGGAGCGGGAGTTTCATTTCGGCCGACCCGTGACCCGGGGCGAGGCCGTGGAGATGATCATGAAGGCCATGACGTCCGCCAAGCTGCCCTGAACGCGAGACAGCGATGGGGCATGACCTGCAGAGCCGCCTGAGCATCCTGACGGAGGGAGCGAAATACGACGTCTCCTGCGCATCCAGCGGGTCGAACCGCGGCGGAAGGGGCAGGCTGGGCCATGCCTGCCCTGCGGGCGTCTGCCACACGTGGTCCGACGACGGGCGCTGCATATCCCTGCTGAAGCTGCTGCTCACCAACGACTGCATCTACGACTGCGCCTACTGCATCAACCGCCGCAGCAACGACGTGCCGCGCGCCTCCTTCACGCCGCGGGAGGTCGCGGAGATCACGGCCCCACCCTGCCGGCCCTGGACGCCGCACCTCCCCTGCTGCGCGAACACCGTCTCTATCAGGCGGACTGACTCCTGCGTTTCTACGGATTCCGCGCGGACGAGATTCTGGACGAGGCCCACCCGAACCTCGAGGAACGGCTGGACCCCAAGAGCGCCTGGGCCCTGCGCCACATGGACCTCTTTCCCGTGGACCCCAACCGGGCGGAGTATGAGACGCTCCTGCGGGTCCCCGGAATCGGGGTGACCTCCGCCAGGCGCATCCTGACGGCGCGGCGCGCGAGGCGGCTCGACCGGGACAACCTCAGGCGTCTGGGCGTCACGATGAAGCGGGCCCAGCACTTCCTGCGGTTCGATGGGAGGTCGGCCGCACCGGGGTACGTCTCATCCCTGGAGGGGCTGCGGACGATCCTGGAGGGAGGGCGTTTCTCCCCCCAGCTTTGGCTGCCATTCCCGGAAACCCTCCCCACGCCGCAGGAGAGATGATGATCTACGTCTACGACGGTACCTGGAACGGGATGATGACGCTCGTGCACAGGACGGCCCGGGACGGCGTCCTCCCCGACGACATTCTGCGCCTCTTTCCGAATGGTGTGAGCGGCGTGCTGCTGGAGAGCAAAAAGGTGAGAAGCGACCCCTCCCTGGCGGAGGCGACCGCCGCGGTGTTGGAGGACCGTCTGGGGCGCCGATGGCTGTCCCGGGCCTGTCTCGCCCTGATGTCGGAGGAGAAGGGAATAGACCTCGCGGTGTGGCGCTGCCTCTCTCGGCTCTGGAAGGAGGGGGCCGGGGCCGCAGCGGACCTGGCGGCCCCGTGCATGGGGACCGTCCTCCATGCCGCGAGGCGCTCGTTCCGGGAGCTTCACCGCTGGATGGGGCTCATCCGTTTTCGGGACGTGGGCGGGGTCTATTACGCCCCCTTCGCCCCGGACTGCGACGTGCTGCCCCTCCTCGCCGGGCACTTCCGCAGGAGGCTGCCCGCCCGCTGGGTACTCCACGACACCGTCAGGGGGCGGGCGGCCCTGCACGAGGCGGGACGCTGGTTTCTGACGAACGCGGCGCTCCCGGCCCATCTGAGGATCACCCGTGAGGAGGAGGTCTGCCAGGCGCTTTGGCAGGAGTTTTTCCGCAGCGCCGCAGTGAGGGAACGGATATCCGCAAAGCGCCAGTCGAAATTCCTGCCCCGGAAGACCTGGACATACCTCATCGAAAAGCCGGGGGCGGAGCCTCAAACACGGCCCCAATGAGGCCTTTTCCAACTTTTTCAATCTATTCCTTCAATCTTGTTCTTTCAATACTACCTGTTGCGCTTGACCTGACGATTCAGCGGCCCCCATCTTTAAAATACAGCCTGCACCGCAAGATGCCATGCTCCCGCTCCATGAACACCGATACGGAGATATTTCATTTGACGGCGAAAAAAATAAGCGTATAATTTAAGCAAACAGGTTCCTATTTACTTCTAAAGACCTGTTGACTTTGACAAAAACGAGGGGGAATCGCGATGTTCTGTTACCAGTGTGAACAGACTGCCAAGGGGACAGGCTGCACCGTGATGGGGGTGTGCGGCAAGTCCGCGGAGGTTGCGGACCTTCAGGACCTTTTGATCCATGCAGCAAAGGGAATTGCGATGTACGCGCACCGTGCGCGCGGCCTCGGGGCGGTCGACGGGGAGATCGACCGCTTCGTGGTCGAGGCGCTTTTCACGACGGTGACCAACGTCAACTTCGACAACATCCGCATGGCCGAGATGATAACCCAGGCAGGGCTCGTACGGAGCAGGGCCAGGAGGCTCTACGAGGATGCCTGCGCCCGTGCGGGCAGGACCGCCGAGTCCCTATCCGGCCCCGCTGCGGACCCGCTCCCCGAGAGCATGGCCGACATGGCGATAGCGGGCGGGCAATATACGCCTCGGAGCTGGGCCGAAAAACGCGGCGACGTCGTCCAGGGCCTTTACGACCTGATCTTGCTCGGATTGAAGGGCAGCGCGGCATACACGCACCACGCCTTCGTCCTGGGGTATGAGGACGAGGGCATATATGGGTTCTTCCACGAGAAGCTGGACGCCCTGAGCCGCGAGTTCATGACCGTCGAGGAGCTGACGGCCCATGCGATGGATGCCGGCAAGTGGAACATCGAGGTCATGAACCTTCTGGACAGGGCAAACACCGAGGTTTACGGACACCCGGAGCCGACGCCGGTCCGCATCCATCCAGTGAAGGGCAAGGCGATCCTGGTATCGGGACACGACCTGCGCGACCTGGACCTGCTGCTCCAGCAGACGGAGGGCAAGGGCATCAACATCTATACCCACGGCGAGATGCTGCCCTGTCACGGCTACCCACACCTCAAGAAGTACCCGCACCTGGCCGGCAACTACGGGGGGGCCTGGCAGGATCAGCAGAAGGAGTTCGCGGCCTTCCCAGGCGCCATCCTGATGACCACCAACTGCATCCAGAGGCCCACGAACTACGCGGACCGCATCTTCACCACGGGCCTTGTGGCCTTCCCCGGCGTTCGGCACATCGACGAAAAGAAGGATTTCACGCCCGTTATCGAGGCCGCCCTGGCCGTGCCGGGCTTCGAGGAGGACGGTGACGACAAGCGGATTCTGGTGGGCTTCGGCCACAACACCGTGCTGAACGCCGCCGGAAAGGTCGTGGAGCTGGTCAAGGCGGGGAAGATCCGCCACTTCTTTCTGGTCGGAGGCTGCGACGGGGCCAAGAGCGGCCGCAACTACTACACGGACTTCACATCTCAGGCTCCGAAGGACACCGTGATCCTCACCCTGGCCTGCGGCAAGTTCCGCTTCAACAAGCTGGATTTTGGGGACATCGACGGCCTGCCGCGCCTGTTGGACGTCGGGCAGTGCAACGACGCCGCGTCGGCGCTCAAGATCGCCTCGGCGCTCGCCGAGGCCTTCGGAACCGACGTCAACGGTCTGCCCCTCTCCCTGGTGCTCTCCTGGTACGAGCAAAAGGCCGTCTGCATCCTGCTCTCCCTGCTCTCGCTGGGCATCAAAAACATCCGGCTGGGGCCCTCGCTGCCCGCGTTCGTCAAGCCGCCCGTGCTGGAGTTCCTCCAGAAGACCTTCAACATCCAACCCATCACGACCCCCGAGGCCGACCTCAAGGCCATCCTCGGGTAAGAGCAAGCTCTGCCTCTACACTCCGACTCGGCGCCCCGGACTCCGCGGTGGGCAAATCAAGATCCGATACAAAACGCCTGAGGGGGGAACCCCCTCGGGCGTCGTCCTGTGTCCTCTCGAGCTCGAAGAACGGCGCTCGGACCGGTATTGCCATCGACGTCATGAGGCTCGAGGGCGCCGAATCCGGCGCCCCCTCCCGCCAACAGAGCGCCTTGGGAGCGTGTTCACCGCCGATGCGAAAGCTCCTCACCGTGCCATTACGCCTTCACGACCAGCGCGTCCGCCGCCACGGCGCCCTTGCCCTCCTCCAGCACGAACACGGGGTTGATGTCCAGCTCCAACAGCTCCGTCTCGGCGACGGCCAGCCGGGAAACCCGGCTGACGATCTGGGCCAGGGCCCGGACGTCGCGCGGTTTGCTGCCCCGGGTCCCGGATAGGAAGGAATGGCCCTTGAGCTGGCGGATCATGTCCAACGCCTCCTCCTCGTCCACAGCGCCGTGCCTCAGGGATACGTCGCTCAACACCTCGACGTAAATGCCCCCAAGCCCCACGGCGATCATCGGACCGAACACAGGGTCCCGCTTCACCCCTACGATGCACTCGAACCCGCCGCGCACCATCTCGGACACAAGGAACCCCTGGACCCCGCCCTCCCCGGCGTGCTCCTCGAGGTTCTTCCGCACCGTCTTGAGCGCACCCCGAAGCTCCTCGAAGGAACGTACATCCAGCGCCACGATCCCTGCCTCCGTCTTGTGGAGCACGGAGGCCGCCATCCCCTTGAGCGCCACGGGAAAGCCCAGTTCCTCCGCCGCATCGCAGGCTTCCTCCAGGTTTTTGCAGAGCCTCTCCCGCGTTACAGGGATACCATACCGCGACAGGAAGACCTTGGCGTCATACTCCGTCATGCTCCCCTTCCAGTCCGGAAGGATCGGTGCGGAAGCATCGTTTTGGGATTCCGCGACTGGTCGGAACGTTCCCCATCCCTCCAGGGCCCTCAGGGCACGGGCACATTGACGGAAACTCTGGAAGATGGGAATTCCGGCGGCCTTCAGCTTTTCGATGAAGCTCCCGCCGTGCCGGTGGTCGATCATCCACACGGCCGCCTGAGGCTTCGTACCGCGGGCATAGCTCTCGATCATGATATCCGTCATGACGTCGCCCGCGTGCCCCACGATCATGGACAAGGATGTGATGGCCGCATCCAGTTCTGGATCCGCCTGCACCGCGTCGAAGACGCTGCGGAAGTTCTCCGGCTGTTCCGAGATCTGGACCGTCATGTCCACCGGGTTACGGGACGCCCCAAAGGGCGGAATCGCCGCCTCGACGCGGGCTCTCGTGACGGGGGAAAGCTCGGGAACGGAGAGCCCGACGTCGTTCATGCAATCGGCCATGACGATGCCCGCGCCGCCGGAGGTCGTCAGGATCGCCGAACGTCCTCCGCTCATCCGCTTCTCCGCCCCAAGCACCTGGCCGATGCCGATGATGTCGTCGATGTCCTCCATCGGGATGACCCCGTACTGCGAAAAGACGGCCGACCAGACCCGCTCGTCCCCCGTCAGGGCCGCCGTGTGGCTCTTGGCGGCCTCGCGCGCCGAGGGGGACCGCCCCGCCTTCAGCACCGCAACGGCGATATCTCGCTCCCGGGCCTTCTTCACCAGGCGCAGGAACGCCTCGCCGTCCTCCAGCCCCTCCAGATAGAGCATCAGCAGGCGCACCTCGGGGTCCTCCAGCACATAGTCCGCGCACTCCACGGCATCGAGGTCCGACTGGTTGCCGGTGGTCACCACATAGCGGAACCGCACGCCATGCTCCATCCCGACGCCGAAGGACGAGAACCCGAACGCCCCGCTCTGGGACACGAACGCGACGTGCCCCGCGGGAGGCCGAGGCATCTCGTAAAGGGCGCCGGAGAACGTGAGCGGGATCCCCTCGGCGAGGTTCGCCAGCCCCTGACAGTTGGGACCCAGCACCCGTATACTCCCGTCGCGGGCGATGGACGACACCTCCTCCTGGATGGCGAAGTTGCCGGTCTCGGCAAAGCCGGAGGAGTAGATCAGGGCGAAGGGGACCGCCTTAGCCGCACAGGCCCGCATCACCCCGGGGATCAGCCTGGCCTTGACGCTGAGGATGGCGAGGTCGACGGGGCCCTCGATCTCCGCGATGTCCCGGTATACGGGAAAGCCCGCTATGGTGTCGGCCTTGGGGTTGATGGGATAGACCGCCCCCTCGTAGCCGAAGGACTGGAGGTATCGGAGCGTCCGGCCGGTCAAGCGCTCCAGGTCGGACGAGGCCCCGACGATGGCGATGGCTTTTGGGGCAAAGAGCTTTCTCAGAGGATGGGACAACAGGGATTTGGGCGCTTCTTTCGTGTCCTTCATGATCCATGGATCCTCCCGTTTGTTGATTTCGGCCCACAGGGGCCACAAAATTACAAAAGACCGCCCTCGCGAGAGGGCGGTCTTTGAACGACGGAGGATAGGGCCTTCAGGGTGCGCCCGCCGCATGTACGGCGACGTACCAAGGACTGTGGCTCCGCATGACCGGCCCGAATCCGCGCGGGGGGCGTGCGCTCCTTCGAAAGGCCGGTCTCCTGGCTCGCTCCTTTTTTTGGCCCCCTTCCCGGAACGGAAGACGTCCCAGTAGGTACGGCCGATATTGCCGAGCTTACAGTGGCGGGTCCGCGCTGGTCTTGCACCGGACTTCCCGAACACCTTCCGAGGCTGTGTTGTCTGCCCGATCACTATACGGCAAAAGACGGGAATGTCAAACGAGCCTCACTCCGCCCTATTCCCTGCCGATAGCCTCCGGGGTCAGTACGGTCAGCTCGTGTCCCTGTTTTTTCCTGTAAGAATCGGCCACCCAAAAGACAACGACTCCAAGACCGAAGAAGATTAGAAGAGAGAGATAACCTCCCACATCCAACTCCATACAGGCCCCGATAACCAGCCAGATCGAGATCCCCATACCAACCAGGAACATCGGGAATCCTCCTGGCGCCCTGAAGGGGCGTTTCCATTCGGGATGAAGCCTCCTGAGGCGTACGACATCCAGACAGGAGATGAAATAGACGACCCCTGCGGCGATACTGGAGATGGCATAGATGTACTGCACCCAGTTGTCCCCACTGAAAAAGCAGAAGAATAAAGAGAATATGTAGACCACGACATTGGCCCAAAACGGCTGACCATAGCGGTTAACCTTCATGAACCCCCTGGGAAGCTGGTTCAGCTGCGCGGCGCCATAGAGCACCCGGGCGCTGGACGTCCAGAACCCCATCAGTGTCGTGAAAGCGTGCATGAGGCCGGAGACAATGGCGAGGATCCCCAGAATCGCGGGCAGCCCGAAGCGAGCCACCAGTTCGGGCTCAGGCATGCTCATCGAGGCAATTTCATGCCACGGGGCCATGCCTCCCATCGCCAGCACGACAAAGCTATAAAGCAGCGCGGGGATGAAGAGCGATGCAAGGATGACCTTCCATATTTTTGAGGCCGGAAAATTGGTCTCTTCTATCAGGGTGGGCGTCATCTCAAAGCCGATGAACTTGAGCGAGAATACGGCCATGGCAATGAAGATTCCATACCCCCCCTTCGGGAAAAAACCCTGGTTCAGACGAATGTGATCCATACTCCAGTGGCCGCTGAGGAAAAAGGAGGACGACACCAGAAGCGAGATGACGATCATGGAGAAGAAAAAGAAGTTGGACAGTTTCCCCGTCAGGCTGATGTTGAAATTGGAGAGGACGAACCAAAGGGTGACGGAGAATATCGCCACCATCATCATCTGATCGCTATTCAAGGGATAGAAATGGTTGATGGCCGTCCCGAAGATGAAGGCCATCATCGGGGGCTCCACGACCTGGATCAGGAACATCATCCACTGAGTCGCAAATCCCATTTTGTTGCCGTAAGCGTTGCTGGTCCAGGCATCCACCCCCGCAGCAAAGGGTAGCATTGCGGACAGCTCTCCGAACGCCAGCCCTACGGGAACAAGGAGAAGGGCAAGAAGGGGAAACAGGAAAGCCGCCCCCGCCCCCGTGGTCTGGAACCAGTAAGGAGCCTCGGCAAGCCAGCCTCCGATAACGGCTCCCGACGATATTGCGATCATCTGTATGAAGCTCAGGTTCCTCTTCAGTTTGCTGTCGTTCATGTTCTTCCTCCTACAAGGCGGCGATCAATTCGTCGGTGCTGACCACGTGGCAATAAATGTTATTCAGCACCGAGAGTTCGTGTTCCTGTATCTCACGCGTCGACGCCCCGCAGGCGTCCTCTACGAGCCAAACCTTGAAGCTCTCGTCGGCCAAGCTGCGTACGGTCCCCGACACGCACTGATCGGTCAGGACCCCGGTCACGACCACCGTATCAATGCCGCAATTGTGCAGCATCAGCCGGAGCGACGTCCCCGTAAGGGCGCTGTCCGTCGTTTTCCTGACCACCAATTCGTTTTCGCGAGGAGCCGGTTTTTCTATGGTCACCTGAAAATCCATCCTCCGTTTTTTGGCAAAAAAAGGTCGTAAAACCGGAAGGTTGAGGACAAAACCATCGTCGTCCGGCGCTCTGCTCCATCCCAATCCAAGATCGCTACCATGCACGACTCGGGACATCACTGTTATCATAGTCTCCAGAGGGTCCAGCCCCTTTTGACAGGAGCGAAGCGCCCTGAGGAATACAAGGAGACGCACAGATGTATAAAATATTGATCGCCGAAGACGAGGCCATAGAAAGGAATTACCTGACGCAGTTCATCGAAGGGACCGGGGAATACGGCGTGGTGGCGAGTGTGGGAGACGGACTATCCGCCGTCGAACTGACGCTGCTTCATCGGCCGGATCTGGCGCTCCTGGACATACGCATGCCTCTCCTGGACGGCCTCCAGGCAGCGGAAAAGATCAAGCACCACCTGCCCCACACCTTCGTGATCCTCAACTCCGCCTACGCCGAATTCGAGTTTGCGCAAAAAGCCATTCGCTGCGGAGTCGATGCCTATCTGGTAAAACCTTCGTCGAATCGCGAAATTCTCTCCGTACTGAGGGCCTGTCTGCCTCCCTCCCAAACTCGCGGTTCGGACAATACGGATTCGCCATCCCTGATGGAGGGCTTCCCGGGAAAAGCGCTGGAGGATTTTCGCAGAAGTATACAGATTGGAGATCTTCGACTTCTCGAGCAGGCTCTGGATGACATCACAAAATTCTTTGAGCGGAAGCTCCCCCTCAACATCTACCGAATCCTTGCCATCAACATCGTCTTCTCCCTGGAAAGGACCTGCTTCGAATCCCCCCTTTTCCGCCGCCTCCTGGGGAATACCGAACAGGAACTTCTCGTCCAGAGCATCGTCGCGGCTGCGGACATCCTGACGATCCAGGATATCGTATTCTCCTGCCTCACAGAGCTGCGTTCCTCGGCATCCGTCCTTCTGCAGGCGTCAATTCCAACGGTGCAACGCATCACCGCCTATTTGGACGAACATTTCAGGGAACCCATCACCTCGGCAGCTCTGGAGAAGATCGTCTGTCTATCCGGCGATTACCTCGAGCGCCATTTTCGTAGGGAGACCGGGCAATCCATTGCGCAGTATCTGCGGACCAAAAGGGTGCTCGAGGCAAAACGGCTCCTCTCCCGGAGCAATATGACCCTGCAGGACATCTCCGAAGCCTCGGGGTTCGGCAGCCTTTCGACCTTTTACGAGGAGATAAACCAGGTCACACGGGAGCTCCTAAGGAATCAGAAAAAACAGATGGACCTGAAAAACCAGCTGTCCCAAGCTCGTTTCGAGGCCTTGCAGAAGCAGATCATGCCTCATTTCACCTTCAACGTTCTGAACTCCATATCACGCTCGCTGAGCCTGGGAAACGCGGGATGCGCCGAGGAGATGCTGAGTTCCTTCTCTTCCATGCTCCGCTACACTTTGACCCAGTCGACCAGCCACGTAACACTGAGGCAGGAGATCGACTACATCGATAACTACCTCAGCATTCAAAAACACCGGTTCGGGGACAGGATCGGTTACAGCATCCTTTGCGACGAATCGATGGAGACCCTGGTCCTGCCCTTCTTCACCCTGCAGCCCTTGGTGGAAAACGCTATCGAACACGGCCTCCTCAATCCGGGACAACTGCAGGGAGGCAATCTCCTCATCTCATGTCAAAAAAGGCATGGGATCTGCGAAATCAAGATTGCAGACGACGGGGCGGGCATCGAGGGGAAAAAGCTCAAAGCGCTTCGCAAAAAACTCAGCTATACGCGGAAGCGGATAAACCCGGGCGAGGGCATCGGAATGAGGAATTGCCTCGAAAGGCTGAAGCTGTTTTTCGGGAAACGGTGCAGGATGGAAATTCGGAGCCGGGAGGGGAAGGGGACGACGATCACCCTGTCGATCAAAGATGTGGGAGAAACACGAAAGCAGATGTCTGGGCTCGAGTGCAACCTGAAAACGCCATAGACACGCGTATCCGACGCCTGTGTCACAGAAGACGCCGTGCTCCCCAAATAAGGAGCGGAGCAAAATTCGAGAAGCTCAGGAGCCCGCGGGGACAGGCCCCGGCAGGCTCCTGAGGATAAAACGTCATTGGGATAAGAAGCCCCTCGTCACCTTCGCAGTACCTTCGACAGAAACTCCGCCGTCCGCGGCTCGCGTGGACGGTCGAGGACCTCGTCGGGCGGCCCCTCCTCCGCAATACGCCCCCGGTCCATGAAGAACACGCGGTCGGCGAACTCCCGCGCAAACCCCATCTCGTGCGTGACCAGCAGCATCGTCATGCCGTCCCCGGCCAACTCCTTCATGACCTCGAGCACCTCTCCGATCATCTCAGGGTCGAGCGCGGAGGTCGGCTCGTCGAAGAGCAGAACCTCCGGGTCCATCGCAAGGGCCCGGGCAATCGCGACCCGCTGCTTCTGCCCCCCCGAAAGGCGTTCGGGCCACTCGTCGACCTTGTCCTCCAGGCCAACGCGCCGCAGGAGCTCCTCCGCAAGGGCGTCGGCCTCCTTTGCACCAGCCAGTCCCAGCGAGACCGGCGATAGGGTTATGTTGCGGCGCACGGTCAGATGCGGGAAGAGGTTGAAGTGCTGGAAGACCATGCCCATGCGCCGGCGAACCCGATCGATGTCGCAGCTCGGGGCCATGACGGACTCCCCCCGGAAGAGGATCGTTCCGGCGCTCGGCTCCTCCATCCGGTTCAGACAGCGCAGGAAGGTACTCTTTCCGGAGCCCGAGGGGCCGATGACCGCCAGCCGTTCCCCCTTCGCCACCGTGGCGTCGATGCCGTCCAGCACGGGGACGCCCCCGAACTCCTTACACAGGCCGCGAACCTCGATCAAAGGTTCGCCGCAGCCGAATGAACGCTCCTCAACCGCACATTCTTCAATCATCATGCCCTCCGGCTGCGGTGCAGCCACCTCTCCAGCCTGCGGACCAGCTCCGTCAGGACCAGCACCATGGCCAGATAGATCAGGGCCACCATCACCAGGGGCTGGGAATGCTCCAGCGTCAGGGCCTGGATGTTCTGTCCGGCACGCGTCAGGTCGTCGATGCCGATGTAGCCGGCCACCGACGTCTCCTTCAGCAGCGTGATGAACTCGTTGAACAGCATGGGGACGACGTTTCGGAATGCCTGAGGTAAGACGACGCGCAACATCGCGATCCGGTAGGGCAGCCCCAGGGAGCGGGCCGCCTCCATCTGGCCGGGGTCGACGGCCTCGATTCCCCCGCGGAAGATCTCCGCGACGTAGGCTCCGGAGTTGAGGCCGAAGGCCAGGATGGCGACGTGGAGCGTATTGATGTCGCGCACTGCAGCGAATATGGAGAAGTTCCAGATCAGGAGCTGGACCATGACCGGGGTCCCGCGCATCACGGTGATGTAGAGGTTGGCCAGGGCGTCCAGCAGGCCGATCCGGGCCCCTCCCCGATGAGCGACCCGGATCACACTGATCAGCAGGCCCAGGAAAAGGCCGATCACGGTCGCGAAGGAGGTCATGATCAACGTGGCCTTGAGTCCGTCGATCAACATCCTGTAGCGCCCGTCCAGGATGAAATTCTGGTGAAACTTCTCCCCAAACCCTACCCAGGCGGCGGGAGAGAAGAAACCGCCGCGTGCCAGCAAAATGACAAGGAGCGCCCCGCAGACGAGGAGTCCGGCGTTGCCACGTCCGGGCCTGCTCCATCCGCGGGACGATCCGTTCCCGTTCGTTTCCGGGAAGGAGGCGGGCGTCATCGGGACACGCCCTCCTCCCCCAGGGTCCGCCCCCCCGTCATTTCCCGGCCGGCGCCTCGCAGTCGTCCGCCCGGACTACGGCCACCTGCTTCGCTCCCTCGACATAGTTGTCGGAGAAGTCCATGTTCTTCCTGCGGTCCTCGGTCACGGTGATCCCCGCGCAGATCATGTCAACCTTTCCGGAGGCCACGGCCATCGGCAGCGCGTCGAAGTTCATGTTCTCGACGACGAGCTCCCTGCTCAGGCGCTTGGCTATTCCGGCCGCCATCTCGATGTCGATGCCGATATAACCGTTGCCCACCTTGAGCTCATAGGGTGCGAAACCGGCCTCCGTCCCCATTATCAGTTTTCCGCCCTCGGCCCCCTTGTTCAGGTCGATGTCCTCGGGCTTGACCGCGGCGTCACCGTTGTACCTCTCCATGATCGCCGCCAGGGTCCCGTCTGCCTTCATGGCCGACAGAGCGGCATTGACCTGATCGCGGAGCTCCGTGTTCCCCTTCTTGAAGCCAATAGCATAGCTCTCCTCGGAAAGGGGCTCCTGCATGACGGCGAGGTTCTCCATGCTCTTCAGAAAACGCTGTGCCGGCGCCTCATCCATGATCACCGCGCGCACCTTGCCCTGCTGGAGCGCCGCGATCGCGTCCACGTACTTCTCATAGGTGGTCAGAAGCTCCTTATGTCCCTCCCCGAGCAGGTCCTCGGCCAGGTACTGCCCGACCGTGCCGCGCTGCGCCGCCAGCTTCTGATCCTTCAGCTGATCGATGCCCGACAACTTTTTCTCCGCCCCCGAGACGCCCGCAAGAAGACATACCCCTAAAACGGCCCCTACGGCGAGGGCAACAGCCCTTCTCAAACCGTCGCTCCATTTCCTCACAACGATCATCCTTTCATTTTGTAATAAAGTAAAATTTCTCCGAATCCCAATACCCCCGGCGCCCTCCCCGCAGGGAGAAAGTCTCTCGCCCCAGGCAGGTCAACCGCTATACAGGTCCGCATTATAGCACTTTCACGCCAAAATGATAACAGAGATTATTTTTTTTATATCCAGGGAACATAAGTATCATAATTTAAGGTTCTCAGGATATGCTCAGGTAGGGCTCCGTCCATGTGGCGCCTCACTTCAATCGAACTTGACGCGAACTTGACGGGAAAAAATTTTGCTATAAACTTAAGTATTGTAAAGCTAACTGCTAATATTACTTTTGAGAGGGGGGACTTTGAGCCGGGTGCGAATCTTTCTATACTTCGTGGTTAGCGGTGTTTTTTTATTTTCAAAATCTCAACGTATAAGGAGGCAGTGAGTGGTTTATGAATCGCAGAATGTTTGTACCGTCAGCTATCTTCGTCATGCTTTTCTCCCTGTTGTGCGTGGTGTCGGCCGAGGCACATTTTTTCTCCATCGTCCCCAACACAGAGATCCATGAGGTGGCAGTGGGCAGTACGTACGAGGCAAAGTTGTCCTTTACCGAGGCATTTCTCAATGCTGAGGTGGGTTGGAATCCAGCAAATATTTTTTCAGCACGCTTTGTATACAATGACGGGACGGAGACAAATTTTCCGACGTTCGAAAGGCATTTCGTCAGCGTGGACGTCAAGTCGGGGGACCAAACGATTACCAAGAGGCGGAATGATTATCTCCATGCCCAGGCAACGCTGGGAAAAATGGGCACGGTTATCCTCAACGCAAGCGGCGACCTTGCTCCCCGAATGGCTTACAAGGGCTATTCGAAGCAGATCCTGAACGCCCGGAGGGATGGCGCCTCCACAAAACGCGTGGGGGGCGACGGTGTGCTTGAGATCGTTCCTCTCAGTGAGGTTGCCGATTTTGTCCCTGGCAAGACGGTGGCGTTTAAGGTCTTTGTCAAAGGGCAGCCCCTGAAGGGTGTCAAGATTGAATGGGCCGACGAGAAGTCCCCGGTAGTCAGGCCCAAGGGCCCCAACGGAAGGCTGGGAAGCCCGGAAAATACCAAGACAATAGCTGTTACCGACGAGAACGGCATTTTCGATTTCATCCTCAGGAATGCGGGTTACAACTGTTTTGGATTGATGCCGCCCGGAATTCCCAGCGGACGGTATACCCCAGATGGGAAAGAGATAAAGGAGTGGTTTGCCTCAACCCTGATCATTGACGTGCCGGTATCGGCCGCCGGTGGTTCCAGCTCCGCCGTCATCCCCGTGGAACCCGATCTTCCGGAGGCGGTGTCGAAGGACAAGAGGCTGCAATCCGTAGCCGCGCAGCCCTTCTCGGACTTGGACCGGGCCCAAAAGGTTCTCTCTGCAGATTCATCTGGCTTCACGTCCAGCCATCTCGCGAAAGACTCGAGTGGGGCCGCCACCGTCTCGCAGACGGTTGCCGCGGCGGCTCGGGCCGCAGCGGAGAAGGCCTGCGGAAAGCCCCTTCCAGGCAAGGTCAATCCCATGCCCATCCTGAAGGCGAAATTGGAGGAGAAGAGCAGCGCGGACATCGCGGTCATGGGGATCGAGTTGATGGGTTCCGTGCTGGCGGAGACGTCCCCGGCCGACGTCAAACTGATCAAGGTGACCGGCCCCGAGACGGGTGAACTGCTGGCCTATCTCTCCGATCCTGCCGAGTTTGGGAACGTGAAGGATGGGGCCTTCACGATCCTGGACGATAAGGGCACCGTCGTCTCGTCCATCTATCCCGGCAAAAAATATGTCTTGACCCTTCTGATCAAGGACAATGGAAGCTTTGATCTGAGTAAGGATGCGAAGACGATTGTCGACCCCGTGGTGCTCCTGACCAGGAAGACGCCGAATCCGAAGCCGAATCCGGATCCAAAGCCAAATCCGGATCCAAAGCCAAATCCGGATCCAAAGCCGAATCCAGATCCAAGGCCGAATCCGGATCCAAAGCCGAATCCAGATCCAAAGCCGAATCCAGATCCGAAGCCGAATCCGGATCCGAAGCCGAATCCGGATCCGAAGCCGAATCCGGATCCGAAGCCAGATCCATCGGATTCCTCCAAGGGCGGCGGATGTGATGCGGGTTATGGTGGGCTTGCCCTGGCGCTTGCGGCAGCATTCCTGCTGAAGAGGAAGGCATAGTATAAGTATTCACGGCCGCCTTGTCGGGGACGACGCGGAGTTCCGTCAATTGTCCCCCCTCGGATCGGCCGGATAGTTTGGGGCTCTCCGTCTTGGACGGAGAGCCCTTTTTAGTGCATATCCGCCGCAGTCCAGCGATCGGCGTCCGATAGATTCTCCAGGGCGTTCACGACGTTCGAGAACAGGTCGGGAACATCGCGGCGCAGGGCCTCCAGAAGGTCCTTCACGCGCTGACGCTCCGTACCGCCCGCGAAGGGACAGACCGTCTCCAGCACCGGAAGCCCCAGCCGCTTCACCTCGTCGATGATCGCCGCCTCGGGAGAGGCGATCAGGGGACGGATGACCGTGACGTTCGACCTCGTCATGTGGGCTGTCGGCTGGAAACTGCGTGCCCGGCCGGCTCGGAGAAGATTCAGAAAGAAGGTCTCCACCGCGTCGTCCAGGCTGTGTCCCAGCGCCAGCCGGTCGAAGCCGTTGTCGTGCGCCCAGGTGCTCAGCAGACCGCGCCGCATGTTGGCGCAGAAGCTGCACGGCGAACGCTCGGCGCGGTTCTCGATGATCTCCATGATGGGGTGCTCGAGGGCCGTGTAGGGCACGTCCCGCGCAATGCAGTACTCCCGCAGGTGCGAGACATCCATCCCCGTCAGGGAGACGGTGCAGGCTGCCAGTTCGAAATGCACGGGGCTGCGGCGTCGGAGGTCGGACAACGCGTGCAGCAGCAGCAGGCTGTCCTTACCGCCCGAGAGCCCCACGACGATCCGGTTCCCCTCCGTGATCATGCGGTAGCGCCCAAGGGCCCGGCCGATCCGGCGCCGGAGGGCGCGGCAGAGCGGTTCGTCCCACAGCTTCCGTATGCCGTTCATCGATTGAGGAACAGGGCGGCGAACGGCGTGACGATCAGGACGATCACCATACGAAACAGGTGGAAGATCAGGGATACAGGCGTCTCCGCGCCGGCATCCGTCGCGGACAGGGCCATGCCGGAAAGGGCGCCCGGTGCCGTCGCGTACACTGCCGTCTGGAGGTCTATGCCGAAGAGGCGCATTATGACAAACGCCATGCCGATACAGAAGGTCAGGAGCAGCGCAATGTAGAAGAGGGCCGCGGGGACGGCCTCGGGATGCGAGCGCAGCAACGCGACGTCCGAGTTGGATACGATGACGTAGGCCACCAGGAGCTGCGAGACGATGGAGAGCAATTCTCCGCTCGGCAGATCACCGAGCGTGGCCCCCTTGACGAGAAGCCCGGCGACCATTCCCCCGACCATGACCCCGGAGGGGAGACGCAGCAGGTGTCCCGACGCCCCTCCCAGGAGAACGGATACCGCGATGACGATCGATTCCCTCAAATTTGAAACTTCCCTTCCCCAATGTTCGCTTTTTCCGTTCCAAAGTTCGCTTTTTGCCCCTCGATGTTCACTTTTTCTGGCGCTTCGAAGGCCCCTCCGATGTGCAATGTCCGGTTATGAAGCGGATGGTCCTCGTCCAGCAGGAGATTGCGCAGGAAGTCCTCGAGGTATTCCGTCGTTGCATGAATGCCGTTTTTCAGGTCGTTGTAATTTGCCCTGACCAGCGAGTTCCGAAAGTACCACGCGTTCTCGGCAAAAATGTCGTTTGTTACGTCGAAGCCCAGCATGCGGAGGTATTTGATAAAGAATACCGCTGTCGTTCTGGTATTGCCCTCGCCGAACACGTGGATCTGCCACAGTCCGGATACGAACACCGCAAGGTGGTGAATGATCTCATCCATCGAGAGATTCCGGTAGGAAAAGTTCTTCTCCTTGGAAAGATCGTAGTCCAGAGTCGCCCGCAGCTCTGCTGCGCTGCCGTAGAGCACGGTCGCCCCATCCAGCACCCATTCCTTTTTCGTGATGTTATAATCGCGGATGCGTCCCGCATGAGGATAGATGCCGGAAAACAGCTTCCGGTGAATGGAAAGATACTCGTTCGGAGTAAAGCTGAAAGCCCGCTCGGACAGGAGCGCTGCGATTCGGGCTGAAACCTTGTCGGCCTCCTCGGTGCGGTCTTCCGCATCGCGAGTGGGATTCTCCTCGTAATAAGCCTGCAAAAGCGCATTTGCCTCTTCAAAGGATATCTCGCCTTCAATATTCCGGACCGCAGTACGCACCAGATAGTCCGATGTCTTGAGCCCATCGACCGCCTGCAGGCCAATGCCCGTATGCCAGGCATACCCCTTGTCCCGCTTTGCCGGTTCGGACTCCCTGATATATTTCTCAAACGAATTCTTGTTCACTCCATATTACCTCGCTGCCGCCTTCTTGCCCCTGCAGGAAACCTACCGCTCGTCTGACAAGACCCCGTCTTGGATATAATTTGATTTCCCCTTCACGCTTCTGGTTGCAATGTATGAGGTAATGTTATGGTCGCGCAGGTTCCCCGAACCGTTCGTATCGTCGTACAGATGGGTCAAGGTGAATCCGGCTTCCAGCTGCCCGTTGATCTGCTCCTCCAGGGTGTGTGAAAACTGTATGCCGCCGTTGCTTTTCCGCATTTGTTCCAGGTGGCCCGGATGCTTTATCGGATTGAACGGCAGCACGTTGACAAGCATGGTCTCGTTCTCGTCGAACGCGTAATTGATGCCGATATCCAATCCCGACATCAACACGCCGCCAGCCTTCAGCACCCGATAACACTCCCGCCAGATGGGCTTTACGTCTTCGACGTAACAATTCGAGACCGGATAAAAGATCAGATCGAAAAAATCATCCTCGAACGGAAACTTCCTCGTCATATCGGCATGGATAAGCGCGATGGCATACCCCTCCCGTTCGGCCACGATCCTCTCGTTGTCCAACTGCTTCTCCGAATAGTCCAGGACCGAGCACTCCGCGCCCAAGGCCGTGAAAATCGGCATCTGTTGGCCTCCGCCGCTGGCCAGGCCCAGAACCTTTTGCTTGTTGAGCTCCCCAAACCATTCGTGCGGAACCGTCTTTACGGGCGTAAGCTTCACGTTCCAACGGCCGCGAGCCGCTTCGAGATATTCGTCGTGGCTGACGTATTTCCCCCATTCCCACCCCTTGTCCACCCATTGATCTATGGTTTTCGCGTTTATTTCCGTATAGTTCATGATTTCCATCTTCTTTCATTCACTTTCATTCACTTTCATTCACTTTCTTTCATTCATCTTCTTTCCGCTGACGGGCTCCATCATAAAGATATGGAGTTGTCAGCGTTCCAGCACCACGACGGTCTCCACGTGCACCGTCTGGGGGAACATGTCGAAGGAACGGATGGAGGTCAGGCGGTAGCCGTGCCCGGCCAGTATCCGCGCGTCGCGGGCCAGGGTCGCGGGATTGCAGGAGACGTAGACGACCCGCGGCGCCCGGAAGGCGTGAATAGCCTCCAGAACCGCACGGTCGCAGCCGTCTCGGGGCGGGTCGACGACCACGGTGCCATAGGAGCCACGGAGGTCCCCCACCGCCTCCTCGGCGGGGGCACAGAGGAGGCGCGCCTCCAGGCCGTTGTTTTTCATGTTCCGCTCCGCCATCACGACGGCGCTGCGCCACTCCTCCACCGCCGTCACGCGTGCCCTGCATGCCCGTGACGCCAGGAAACAGGTCAGGGACCCCACGCCGCTGTAGAGCTCCAGCACATCCGTCCCCCGCACCTGCTCGGCTGCGTACCGAAAGAGTTGTTCTGCCTGTCCCGTGTTGATCTGGAAGAAGGACGTGGTATCGAACTCGAGCGTCCAGCCGTCCAGGCGCTCGGCGATCCGTCCGGACCCGATCAGGGGCTCGGTATACGTCCCCAGGATGACGTTTCCCGGCCTGGAGTTGTGGTTCAACGTCAGGGTGGAGGGGCGGCCCGCCGCCCCCACAGCGACCAGCGCCTTGATCCCCCTGGCTGCAAGGCGCCCGTTGACGACGAAGGAGAGCAGCGTCTGACCGGTGTGGAACCCGGAGCGCATCACGAGATGCCGCAACTTACCCTCGTGAGTCGCCTCGTCGTAGCCGCCGAAGGGTAGAGAGGGCAGGCCCTCCAGCACGGCCCGATAGAGCGCGTCCAGGGGCGCGGCGTTGACGGGACAGGCCTTGATCGGGATCAGCCGATGGCTGCCCGCGTGGTAGAACCCCGTGACGATCCGGCCCCGAAGGGACTGCACGGGAAAGGAGGCCTTGTTGCGGTATCCCCAGGGCAGGGGCGAGGGCGCGCACTCGAGCCGTTCGAGGAGCTCCGGGGCGAAGCCTCCGAGGCGCGTCATGGCGTCCCGGACGAGCCCCGCCTTGAGGGAGAGTTGGAGCGGGTAGTCCGCATGCTGGAGCTGACAGCCCCCGCACTGACCGAAGGCGGAACATCGCGGGGCGGTGCGCCCCGGCGAAGGACACACCACGGACACGGTGCGCGCCAGGGAAAAATCCTTGCGGCGCTTCACCAGCTCCGCCTCCACGAGCTCCCCCGGCAGCGCGCCCGCCACGAACACCACCCCGCGGTCCGTGTGGGCGATGCCGCTCCCGTCACTCGACAGCCCCGCAATCTCGAGACGCAGCCTTTCCCCCGCAGGGCTTGATTGAGAATATCTTAATTGGGAATACCTTGATTGCGAAGACCTCGACCGAACCGAGCGTTTCACCCGCAAAACCCCCATCATGATAAATTCTTCACTTCCGCCCCTGCGACTATCATACTCCCTGGCCCGCCCCTCCATGAGGACGAAAATGGGGACGGACGACGCAGTCCGCCCCCGAGCCCTTTCGGTGAGTGGATTTTCTCCGCCTATTTGAAATTGAAAAATTTCTCGTAATAGCCGAACGCGAAGATCACGAGCATGATCGCCGGCACCACGTAGACCAGATAGCTGCGCAGCGCATGGGGGAACTTGAGGCCGTGCCCCGCGTCGGCCTCGGCGATGAAGTTGTCCCATCCCCAGCCATAGCGCGTGGTACAGAACAGCAGGTACACGATGGAGCCCAGGGGCAGCAGGTTGTTGCTGACGATGAAGTCCTCCAGGTCCAGGATGATCGTCCCCTTCCCCAGGGGCGCGACGTGCGACCAGACGTTGAAGCCCAGGACGCAGGGCAGGGAGAGGATGAAGATGGCGAAGAAGTTGAACGTACTGGCCTTTTTCCGGCTCCAGCCCAGCAGGTCCATGGAGTTGGCGATGAGGTGCTCGAACACCGCGACGACCGTGGACATGGCCGCGAAGCTCATGAACAGGAAGAACAGGGCGCTCCAGAGACGGCCCTGCGGCATGTGGTTGAACATGTTGGGCAGCGTCACGAAGATCAGCCCCGGCCCGGCGTCCGGGCTGACGCCGTAGGCGAAGCAGGCCGGGAAGATGATCAGGCCCGCCGTGATGGCGACGAGGGTATCGAGCGCCGTGATGATGATCGACTCGCCCGTCAGGGAGCGGTCGCGCCCGATGTAGCTGCCGAAGATCGCCATGCTGCCGATGCCCAGGCTGAGGGTAAAGAACGCCTGCCCCATGGCGGCGTAGACGCTGTTCCAAAGCCCGTTCGCCACGAGGTTTTCAAAATTCGGCTTCAGGTAGAAGTCCAGGCCCTTCTCCGCCCCGGGCAGGGTCACGGACCGGACGGCCAGGGCGACCATGATGATCAGGAGCCCGCACATCATGATCTTGGTGATGCGCTCGACGCCCGCCTGGAGGCCGATGTAGCAGATGGCCGACCCGATCAGGACCGTCAGGAGGAGCCAGAAGCTCAAGGTCCAGGGATCGCCCAGCATGGCCCCAAAATACGCTCCGATCGCCTCGGGCGAGAGCGCCTCCAGGCTGCCCGCCGCGGCATACCAGGTGTAGGCCAGCATCCAGCCCGTCACCGTGGTGTAGAACATCATCAGGACATAGTTCCCGGCCATCGCGAGATAGCCGAAGATCGACCATCGGCCCCCCTTGGGCTCGAGCACCTTGAAGGAACCCGCCACAGCCTGCCGCGAGGCCCTTCCGACCGCGAACTCCATGACCATGATGGGCATCGCCAGAAGGACCAGAAAGAGCAGGTAGAGCAGAACGAAGGCAGCACCGCCGTATCGCCCCGTGATGTAGGGGAAGCGCCACACGTTTCCCAATCCTATGGCGCACCCCGCCGACAGGAAGATGAACCCCATCCGGCTCCCCAACGATTCTCTGTTGCGTCTCTCCTCCATCCGTTTCTCTTCCATCCGCTACATCCCCTTTTCATTTCGATAATTGTGTATTATAGCAGGATGAAGGCGTTGGAAAAATTCCAATAACAAATCAATAAAAATTTATCTGAAAACATAACCTGCGAGAGCCCCCGGCCCCCAGGCCATCTTTATATCAGAGACCGCGCAGCAGGCAGCCCGTAGGCAGGCTCCGCGTGCAGAACGGCGTTGGCGATGGCACGGGCCATGGTCCGCGCGCCGAGGATGCCGACGACGTTGACGTTGACGTTCACCTTCACCTCGCCTGTGGCGAGAAGGAAGATCGTGTCCCCGTCCCACATCGAGTGCGCGGGGCGCATCGCACGAGCAAAACCGTCGTGCGCCATCGAGGCGGCCTTGGCGGCCTGCGGCTTCGAGAGGCGACCGTTAGTCACCACCACTCCGATCGTCGTGTTGCCGCCGAAGAGACACCGTTCCCCGAAGGGCACTTCGTGTTTTGCCGTCCCTGGTGGTTTTCCCTCGCGTGAGAGAGATCGTCCCGAGTCATATCGATTCGGCCCCCTTCCGTGAACCCTTATTCCATAAACTCCTATTCCTTAACTCCTATTCCTTCGCAGATCGAGCGAAGACACAACTCCAAGGAAAAAGCATACACTATCAAGGTCCCAGAGGCTCTGGCGGGGCAAGAGCTACACCGACAGCGACAGCAGGTTGCGCGATATGGGATAGGGCCAGATGTCGGCGGCAATGTTCACCTCGACGGCGTCGCAGCGCTTCCGGATGGACTCCATCAGGGGAACGGCCGTCCCGACGAGGAAGTCCGCCCTCTCCCTGACGGGGAGCTCCACCATGTGTCCGCGGAGCTCGTCCAGCCTGTGGGCGTCCTCAATCAGGGTCGCCCGGGTCCGCCCCAGGTCGAGGATGTACTCCCGCCACGGCTCCCCCTCAGGGAACTCCAGGCCGTCGAGCGCGGAGAGGGAGTTTTTCTCCAGGATCAGCTGCTTCGACAGGGCGGGCAGGACCCCCTCCCACAGCATGTCGTAGAGGATTGCCACCTCTATCTCCAGGCTCCTGACGAAGGCCTCCAGGCGAATGTCGTGCAGGGCCTCCAGCTCGTGTTCTCGGAACACGCCCAGCTCCTCGAGCATCTTCCTGTTCTCCGGAAGCAGGAGGAGGTCGATCTTCCCCGGCATGTCCCTGGCCTGGATCAGGCCCCGTCTTTGGGCCTCCTCCTGCCACTCCCGAGAGTAGGCGTCCCCCTCGAACAGGACGTCGCCTCCGCGCCGGACAGCCTCCTTCACCGCATCCAGCGCCACGTCCATGGGGTCCCTGTCCCCCGAGCTGCGTTCCTCGATCATGTCGATCATCTGCTGCACCCCCCATGCCCAGAGCGACGCGAACATCGTCACGGGGAGGGCTATGGACTGCGATGCGCCGGGGGCCCGGAACTCGAACTTGTCGCCGGTGAAGGCCACGGGCGCCGTCCGGTTCCGGTCGCTGTCGTAGGGGATGATCGAGGGAAGCTTCGCGAGGCCGAGGTCCATCGGTCCCCTGTCCGGAAGGGAGACGTCCGCCTGGTCGAGCCGGGACAGGAGTTCGGTCAGGGCGGACCCAAGATATACGCTGGTGATGGAGGGAGGGGCCTCGTGTCCCCCGAGACGGAACAGGTTCCCCGCCGTGGCCGTGGAGGCCTGGAGGAGGCTGTGGTACTTCGAGACCCCCAGCACGACGGCGGCCAGGAAGGTCAGGAACACGACGTTGCGCCGGTGGCTGTGGGACGGCTTCAGGAGGTTGTTGCCCTCGCTGTCCAGCAGGGACACATTGACGTGCTTCCCGCTTCCGTTCATCCCCTGGAAGGGCTTCTCGTGGAAGAGCAGGCGCAGGTCGTGCTGGCGGGCTAGCTTCCGCATCGTCTCCATGAGGATCTGGTTCTGGTCGCAGGCCGTGTTCGCGTCGGAGAAGAGCGGGGCGAACTCGAACTGGCAGCGCGCCACCTCGTTGTGCCGCGTGGCGATGGAGATGCCGAGCCGTGCGAGGTCGCGCTCCACGTCCTCCATGTAGCTCAGGATGCGGGGCGGTATGGCGCCGAGGTAATGGTGGTCCAGCTTCTGGTCCTTCGCGGGCTGCGCTCCGATCAGCGTGCGGCCGCAGAACCGGATGTCCGGACGCTCCTGGGCGCGCGGACGGTCCAGGAGGAAGAACTCCTGCTCCGCGCCGACCGTCATGCGGACGCTGCGGATCCCCCTGCGTCCGAACAACTTCAGGAGCTTGAGGGCACGTCCCTCCAGGGCGTCCAGGGCCCTGAGCAGAGGGGTCTTCAGGTCGAGCGGGGTTCCGTCGCAGGACAGGAACACCGAGGGGATGCAGAGCGTGCCCCCCTTGGCGCTCTTCACGATGAACGCCGGGCTGCTGATGTCCCATGCGTTGTAGCCCCGCGCCTCGAAGGTGGATCGCTTCCCCGCCGAGGGGAAGGAGGAGGCGTCCGGCTCGCCCTGGATCAGGTCGCTTCCCCGGAACACGTCGATGGGGGTACCATCGGGGCCGGGCAGGGTGAAAGCCTGATGCTTCTCGGCCGTCAGCTCGGTCTGGGGGTGGAACCAGTGCGCCCAGTGCGTCGCCCCGTGTGCGACAGCCCAGTCCCTCATCGCCATCGCCACGGTGTCCGCAAGCCCAGCGTCCAATTTCTGGCGCCCCTCCATCGCGGCGACAAGCCGCTCGTAGACGTCCTGGTTCAGCTTCTCCTTCATGACCCTGCGGTCGAAGACCATGGAACCGAAGATCTCTCGCACCGTCGGATATTTGTCCCGCAACATCATCATCTCCGAGTATTAGACGTAATTTCACAGCAAAAATCTGCTTAATTTTGGAATGATAATATCATAATTTACCATGAAGCCCATAACAAGCATATAAATATGTATTCTTAAGCAGGAAATTTTCTCGGGAAATTTCCTATGGATGGCCCTTCCGTCGCTCTCGTCTCACGGGGACGGGGCGGGGCCGTGCCCCGCATTCCGCATAAAGTTGGAGGAATCAAATGGAGGAGTCAATCTGATGGATAAAAATATAATTTGCAGATTTGGGTGGACAGATGCCTTCTTTCTCTATACAATCGGAGTGTATCATCATCGGCCCTGGTTGGGTTGCCTCTATCTTCTATCGTTCAGGAAGGAGTAGATATCGCTATGGAAAGCACTTTGGAAAGTATTTTTGCGTTACCCTTTTTCAAGGAACTTCTGGAATGGACCACTCAGGCAAACGGCTTTCTTTGGGGCACGAAATTCCTGATCCCGCTTCTCTGCGGGACGGGGATATTCTTCACCCTTCGGCTGGGGTTCGTCCAGGTCTCGAAGTTCGGTATGGCCTGCCGTAAGCTCTTCGGCAACTTCTCGCTCTTCGGGGAGGCCGCGGGCAAGTCGGGAATGAGCTCGTTCCAGGCCCTGACCACGGCTATCGCCGCGCAGGTCGGGACGGGGAACCTGGTGGGGGCCATGACAGCCCTCGTCACCGGCGGACCTGGGGCCATCTTCTGGATGTGGGTCGCCGCCTTCTTCGGCATGGCCACCAACTTCGGCGAGGCATGCCTGGCGCAGCTTTATAAGGAGGAGGACGAGACGGGGCAGGTCGTCGGCGGCCCGGCCTACTATATTTCCCGTGGGCTCGGCAACGGGCCCATCGCGAAGTTCCTCGCTGGCTTCTTCGCAATCGCCATCATCCTGGCCCTCGGGTTCATGGGCAACATGGTCCAGGCCAACTCCATCAGCGACGCCTTCAGCAATGCCTTCAAGATCAGGCCCGTTATCGTCGGCATCGGCCTCGCCATCATCGCCGGCGCTATCTTTATGGGCGGCGTGAAGCGTATCGCGGCCATCACGGAGAAGCTCGTTCCCGTCATGGCTATCCTTTACATGGTTGCAGGGCTGGCCCTCATCGTCATGAACGCCTCCCACATCCCGACTGTGTTCGCGCAGATCTTCTCCTGCGCCTTCTCCGCCAAGGCGGTCTGGGGCGGGGCAGCTGGCGTCGCGGTGGCCACGGCGGCCCGCTATGGCATCGCCCGCGGCCTCTTCTCCAACGAGGCCGGCATGGGCTCGACGCCCCACGCCCACGCGGTCGCGAAGGTCAATCACCCTGTGGAGCAGGGCGTGCTCGGCGTCATCGCCGTCTTCATCGATACCTTCGTCGTCCTGAACATCACGATCTTCACCGTCATGTCCTCCGGGATCCTCGACACCAACTTCAACGAGAAAGGCGAGCCCATCAAGAAGGGTATCGTCCTCGTCCAGGAGGCCTTCAGGACACACTTCATGGGTGAGTTCGGCTATACCTTCATCGCCATCTGTCTTTTGTTCTTCGCCTTCTCCACGATCATCGGCTGGTATTACTTCGGCGAGACGAACATCCGCTACCTCTTCGGCGCCAGGGGACTGCGTCCCTATCAGCTGATCGTCGTGCTGTGCATCCTGACGGGCAGCTGCCTGAAGATCGACCTGGTCTGGGAGCTCACGGACTTCTTCAACGGGATCATGGTCATCCCGAACCTCATCGCCCTGCTGCTCCTGAGCGGGAAGGTCGCCCAACTCCTGAAGGAGTACAACGAGGGCAAACCCTTCGACCGCAATCGTCTGCGGTAACCGAGCCATCGGGTCTCCGAGCAAAATACTCCCCGCTGCCGGGTAGACAGGTCGTTCCCCTGCCCATCCGAGGGCGGGGAGCTTTTTTCCCCTGGAGAAAACAGGTGTGCTGTTTGATATAAACTCGAATTGGTATGAATCGGCGCTATCTCAGCGATACGTAGTTTGCCCTATTGTCGAGCGTGAGTCGAAGGACTAATATTTGCCCATAATAATTAGCACTCTGACAGCTTGAGTGCTGACATAAATCAGGAGGGGATTTTTGATGAATCTCAAGCCGCTTGGAGACAGGATTGTCGTTAAGGTGCTCTCTCGCGAGGAGAAGACCAAGGGGGGCATCGTCCTTCCCGATACGGCCAAGGAGAAGCCGACGGAGGGCGAGGTCATGGCCGTCGGCTCCGGCAAGGTCCTGGACAACGGTCAGAAGCTGCCCGTCGAGGTGAAGGTGGGGGATCGTATCATCTTCAGCAAGTACGCGGGCACGGAGGTGAAGATCGACGGCGACGAGTACGTCATCTTCAGCGAGCGCGACGTTCTGGCTATCGTCGAGAAGTAGCACGATAAGTTTCTGACAGGAGGGACACAGATTATGGCTAAGATTCTTTCTTTCGGCGAGGATGCCCGCCGTGCAATGCTTCGCGGCATCGATAAAGTTGCGGATACGGTCGGTGTGACGCTTGGGCCCAAGGGGCGTAACGTGGTGTTGGAGAAGAAGTTCGGTTCTCCCACCATCACCAACGATGGCGTGACCATCGCCAAGGAGATCGAGCTCGAGGACCCGTTTGAGAACGCGGGAGCCCAGCTTCTCAAGGAAGTGGCGTCCAAGACCAACGACATCGCGGGCGACGGCACCACGACCGCCACGATCTTCTCCCGCGCCATCATCCGCGAGGGGATGAAGAACGTCGCTGCCGGAGCCAACGGCATGCAGATGCGCCAGGGGATCGAGAAGGCCATCGACTTCGTGGTCGACGAGCTGAAGAAGAAGTCCATCCCCGTCAAGGAGAAGGAGAAGATCGCTCAGGTCGCGGCCATCTCCGCTAACGACAGCGCTGTAGGCGCGCTGATCTCCGAGGCCATGAGCAAGGTGGGCGAGGACGGCGTCATCACCATCGAGGACAGCCAGACCGTCGGGACCACCCTCGAGATGGTGGAGGGCCTCCAGTTCGACAAGGGCTACATCAGCCCCTACATGGTCACCGACAGCGAGCGCATGGAGACCAGCTTCGACGACGCCTACATCCTGATCCACGACGGCAAGATCAGTAACATCAAGGACCTGCTTCCCGTCCTGGAGAAGGTCGTCCAGACCGGCAAGCCGCTGCTCATCATCGCCGAGGATGTCGAGGGCGAGGCTCTGGCCACGCTGGTCGTCAACAAGCTGCGCGGCGTCATGCAGGTCGCCGCGGTGAAGGCGCCCGGCTTCGGCGACCGCCGCAAGGCCATGCTGGCCGATATCGCCATCGTCACCGGCGGTCAGGTCATCAGCGAGGAGGTCGGCCTGAAGTTCGAGAACACCGAACTCTCCATGCTGGGAAAGGCTAAGAAGGTCCACATCACCAAAGAGGACACCACCATCACGCAGGGCGCTGGGAACTCCGAGGAGATCCGTAAGCGCGCCGCGCAGATCAAGAAGGAGATCGAGGACTCCACCTCCGACTACGACAAGGAGAAGCTGCAGGAGCGCCTGGCCAAGCTGGTGGGCGGTGTGGCCGTCATCCAGGTCGGCTCTGCTACGGAGACCGAGCAGAAGGAACTGAAGCACCGCATCGAAGATGCCCTCAACGCGACCCGTGCGGCCGTCGAGGAGGGGATCGTAGCCGGCGGCGGCGTTGCCGCGCTGAACTGCGCCGTTGCCCTTGAGCCCTTTGTGGAGAAGCTGAAGGGCGACGTCCGGACGGGCGCTCAGATCGTCCTCAACGCCCTCAAGGCGCCCCTCTTCCTGATCGCCGAGAACGCCGGCTACCAGGGCGACGTGGTGGTCGAGAAGGTCCGTACCCTCAAGCCCGGACAGGGGCTCGACGCCGCGACGGGTGACTACACCGACATGGTCTCCGTCGGCATCATCGACCCCGTGAAGGTTACCCGCTCCGCGCTCCAGAACGCGGGCTCCATCGCCGCGATGGTCCTGACGACGGAGGG